>JANMZN010000015.1:0-13609 GCA_031383285.1 Segetibacter sp. | reverse complement strand
TTTATTAAAAAAAGAAACAAAGGGCGGCGCTTTCGGCTACGTTGGTCAGTTTGATACGGAGATTGGAAGAACACATTGGTTTACTACAAGAAGAGATCAGCTCGTTTTACTAACAAAAAAAGACGGTACAAAAATTATGTTATCACCCGACATGCCGGATGAATTTATAAAACAAGTGGATGAAATGATTTCTTGTTGAAACAAGGTTTGGAAAAAAGACGCAAGCAGGAAAAGATTGAAAGTACAATTGGTTAGGAGCGGTTAATACGATTGCTAAAAAATCGGATTGTACTAACGACAAAATAAAATGAGTAACACTGAAAAGTTGCTTTTTAATACTACTATTTTTTTCTATATTTCGAATTGTAATACAGGTCGGTGAGTTGCACGCAATCCTTCTAAACCGAAATGACGGGTGGCTTTCACTATATTCAAAGCATTCACGGATTTGTTTTAATCTCTGAAGGAAAAACTTGGTACTATAGTCATAAACCAACATTCAAACAACGGCATAAAAAGAAGCCCGGCTCTGTGAACCGGGCTCTCAGCGTCTTTGACCTTACCGTGCTTTTTTCTTTGGATCCGCTTTCTTCTGTGCTGAGCTTTTCTTTTTACTAGGCTTATTCTTCCTAGGTTCAGCTGTCTTTTTAGGCATAGATTTAAATTTAAAGGTTAGTGAATTATTTACTCATGGCTGCAGCGTATTTCTTCCCTTTCTTACATGTTGTCCTTTCAGAAGAGGCAACTGTACAGCCAAACTGTAATTGAACAAAGATATGACTATAAGCGTAAATCAAAATTTAATCAAGGTAAACCGCTCGGGCATATTGTAACCTTTTCACGTTGTTGTCAGGTTTTGGGGTGGCGATTGCCTTCGACATTGACAAGATATTGAGAAGATCCCCGGACTGACTGCGCACAATAACTAAGGTTTCGTTTTACCAAACGGGCAAGAAATGAAACCGGTCATTAAGTGCATTTATGGTTTTGCCGGGTTGTTTGCCCTGTTAATTTTGGGCAAGTGGAGTGCCTATATTTTGTGCAGTATTCGAGGGTTCTTTAATCTGGAAACCTGGGAATTTTGTAAACCTATATAAACTGTTGTTGAAGAACTGCTAACTACTTTGGTTGGTGCCTTGTATGTACTGTATAAAAAGATGAAACAAATTTCATGTTCAGTTGTAGCTAACGAAGCTATGTATATATTTGTTGTACTCAGTGGCTTTTTCACAGACTGTCGTTAGCGGCAATTTTTCGAGACCTTTCCTAAATCAAAAATTTTAGCCCGGCAATTTGGAGTTTTAAATGAATTGTAATTACTTTGTAATAACAAATATTTTTTTATGGAACTTTCAGTTATAAACATTGGAAACTCAAAGGGGATACGCCTTTCAAAGACAATTCTTGAGAAATATAGTATCAAGGATAAAATTGAACTAATTCTTGAAAAAGGATATATCATTTTAAAACCTAAAACTGAACCAAGAAAAGGTTGGGAAAAAGCTTTTAAAAAAATGCACGCAAATGGAGACGACCAACTTTTAATAAACGATGTTTTTGAAGACGAAAATTTTGAAGAATGGAGCAAGTAAATCAATATGACATAGTATTGGTTAATCTTGACCCAACCGTTGGAAGCGAAATGAAAAAAACAAGACCATGTGTTGTCTTATCTCCAAACGAAATGAACAAGTACTTACAGACAATTGTTGTCGCACCAATGACAAGTAGCTCGAAGCCATACCCAACACGAGTGGAGATAAGACACAAAACTGCGAAAGGTTGGATTGCAATTGACCAAATACGAACAATAGACAGGATACGTATAGTAAAACGCTTTGAGACTTTGACAGAGAAAGAAATTACTAAAGTGAAAAGTATAATTCAAGCAACATTTGTGGAATAAAAACTCCCTTCAATAACTAAGCTTTCGTTTTGCCCAACGTGCCAGAAATGATATGCCTCGGCGGTGAACGAAACCGGTCATTAAGTGCGCTTATGGATTTGTCGGGTTGTTTACCATGTTGATTTTAGGGAATGGAGTGCCTTTATTTTGTGCAGTATTCGAGGGTTCTATAACCTGGAAAACCTGAGCATTTTGTAAACCTATATAAACTGTTGTTGATGAACCGATAACAACGGCGGTTGGTGCCTTGTATGTTTTGCATAAGTAGATGAAGCATGGTTTCTTGTTCAGTTGTGACTTTGCAAAGCCATGTGTATATTTGTTGTATGCGGTTGTTTTTTTTACAGACTGTCTGGCAGTAATTGTAATAGCTCGACCATCCTAATAATTATGACAGAAATAAATAACGCAATCAATTGGAAAAAAATAAATCTTTTTATTCTAATTGCATTTGGCTTTTGTTGGACAATTGCTTTAGTAATGAAACTTTCTCACATTGAGTATGGAAGTACAATTTCATTTATAATCATAGGCGGACTTTATATGCCAGGCCCTGCCTTAACAACATTTATAATTCAAAGATTTATTTATAAAGAAGGGTTTAAACAATACGGATGGCGTTTTGATAAGAAAAATCTTAGATGGTTTTTGTACACAATTTTAATTTTCATAGCTATAATTCTATTGACTTTTTCTATCATTGGACTGTTCGGTAATACACACATCATTTCACAGTTCGGACAAATTGACTTTTCGCAAGACAATTTTAATTTTCAATTTAAGGAACTCTTAAAAGGAAAACTAAATATTGATAAAATTAAATTACCCAACATCCCTGCTTGGCTGTTTTTTATTATGATGATGGCAGAAGGAATAATAGCAGGATTGACACTAAACCTACCTTTTATGTTTGGAGAAGAATTTGGTTGGCGCGGACTAATGCTAAGAGAAACTCAAGAACTTGGATTTTTAAAATCAAATATTTTTATTGGCACAATTTGGGGGCTTTGGCATTTACCAATTATTTTAATGGGACACAACTATCCCAACCATCCATACTTTGGAATATTAATGATGTGCTTTATGACGATTTCATTAGCCCCTATTTTCGCCTATGTGAGATTAAAAACAAAATCTATTTTGGGAGCTTGTATCTTGCACGGAATGATTAATGCAACAGCAGCTTTATTTTCGCTTTACATAGCAAACGCAAATGAATTGTACAGCTCAATTGCGGGTTGGGCGGGTATTATAGCCTGTACCATTTTGACTATTTCAATTTATGTTTTTGACAATTCGTTTGTAAAAAATTATTCGATATTAGAACAAGACATATTAACAGAATAAAAAGTAGTGATATAATTCACCAATTAAATTATGATAACAATTAGCAAGAACGACAATCATTATATTTTTAAAGTGAATGGTATACACAAACTTTGGGCTTTTAAAAGTGAACTTGCAATTCCTTTTGAGAATATCATAAGTGCTCATCAAGACACAGAAAGTGTAAAAGGTTGGAAAGGTTGGAGGGCCCCAGGCACATTTATTCCTTCAATCATTACAGCAGGGACATTTTATAAAGATGGAAATAAAATTTTTTGGGACGTTTCAAATATTGAAAACTGTATTATAGTTGACCTAAAAGACGAAGAATACAAACAACTAATCATTGAAGTAGAAAACCCAACAGACGCTTTACAAATCTTGAATAACAAGGATTAGAACAACTACCACTAATAACTAAGATTTTGTTTTGCTAAACGGGCAAGAAATGATCCGCCGCGGCGGAGAACGAAACCGGGCTGTAAGTGCTCTTATGGATTAGTCGGGCTGTTTATTACCCTTTTGATTTTGGGTAGTGAAGTGCCTGTAATTTTGCAGTATACAAGGGTTCTTTAAACTGGAAACCTGAGCATTTTGTAGACACATATAAGCAGTTGTTGAAGAACCGCTAACAACGGTGGCTTGTTCCTTTGATGTTTTGCTTAAATAGATGAAGCAGAGTTCTTGTTCAGTTGTGATTTTACAAAGCCATGTGTATATTTTTTTTACGCGGTGGTTTTTTTTACAGACTGTCGTTGTCCGCCAATTTTAGACAGACCCCAAAAATGAAAATACTTTTTACGATTTGCTTGACAATTTCTGTAAGTTTTGCCTTTGGACAATTCGCAATAATTTATGACAAAGACAGCTTTTGTAATGTGAGAAGTTCAGCAGTAAAAGGAAATAATATTATTGACAAGTTGGAAAATGGACATTTTGTTTACTGTTTACCAAACCAAACTTATTGGACAGATATTGACTATTCTAAAAATAAAAGAGACCTTAATGGACAAGTTTATAAAGACCTACTAATATTCCTTTCAAAAACAAGAAACATGCATTGCTAAAAAAATGGAGAATAAAAATTATTAAACATTTCATTAGCTTCGCAATATGAGCATTCGCATTCTGATAACAGGTGGAACATTTGATAAGGAATACAATGAACTAACGGGGCAATTGTACTTCAACGAAACTCATTTGCATGAAATGTTGCGGTTGGGCAGAAGCAGCGTAGATATGCAGATTGAAACATTGTTTATGATTGACAGTCTGGAAATGAATGAAGCGCATAGAAAGGTAATAGCAAAGCATTGTTTAGAATCTACAGAAGACCGGATCATCATTACTCATGGAACTGATACAATGACCGAAACCGGAAATTATCTTGCTGCCATTATAAAAAGGAAAACTGTAGTACTTACAGGAGCAATGATTCCTTACAAGTTTGGTAGCTCAGACGGATTGTTTAATTTAGGGAGTGCCTTGGCTTTTGCTCAAACGCTGCCAAATGGTATCTACATAGCCATGAATGGTAAGCATTTTAGAGCAGGGCAGGTGCGAAAAAACAAAAAGAAAGGTTTATTCGAACCGCTATAATTGACAGCTCATTTTTTCTAAATGTAAATATGTTTAGCCATTAAAATACAGGCTTATCTTTTAAATTTATAACCAATTTTATTATTATGTCAATTAGTAAAATCAGTCCATTCAATAGTAACCATTCAGATTGCAATATTTACTAAATAATTTAATCACTTAAAATATTTCATGGCGTATGTCTTTTAATTTTTATTAAGAAGAGTTTGATAAGAAATAGTAGTAGAATAACATCAAGTATATTCTACCACAACTGGAGTATTTGATTGTATTAAGTGCGAAATACTTTTTATAAAATTTGAAATTAGGATATATACAATAGCAGAGGTTTATATTTACTATCTGATAGGATTTATAGAGATTACCACCTTAGTATTTAAACACGAACATTTGAAAATAGTACATAAAGAATTAATTGATCTGTTAAGAAGGGCTTATTCTGCAGAGAAGGCAGCAGCTTTTGCTTACCAGGGTCATGCAGGTTCTGTGAAGAATAAAGAGGAGCAGCTTTCCATTAAACAAATAGAGATGGATGAATGGAACCATAGAAAGGAAGTGCTGAAAATTATGCAACAATATGACATTCCAATTTCTAAAAATTATGAGTTACGGTTTCATGTAATTGGTAAGGTGATTTCATTTTCATGCTATTTAATAGGTTGGTTTATGCCTTTCTATTTTGCTGGCAGCTTGGAAAGTGGCAACGTCTGTGAGTATTTTAGAATGATGCAATACTTCCATTCATTAGGCATTACAGAACACAATGAAATATTGTATGAAATGGGTGTGAAAGAAAAAGAGCATGAAGTTTATTTTCTAGGAAAAATTAAAAACAAAAAGTTATTGCCTTTTTTTGAAAAGATATTTTCCTGGGGAGCTAATAAAAGTTTTAATGATGTAGATCTAGATAATAAATATCCAATTGAAGAATCAAAACATTATTGCAAGAAATAGTTTTCAAGTATTTTGTGATTAGTTTTTCCTTTGGATATAATTTTAAGGATAGTTCGGTGGATTGGAAAATGATTAAGCTCTTGATTAATTATGACAGAACCTAAAAAATTGAACTTTACCAATGAACAAATTGTTGAAATCTCACAACAATTAGAATGTTGGTTTAGGTCATTTTACCACAAACTAAAAGGTACGCTCATCTTTGTGCCGGATACAAGCAAGTTTTTTGATATGGAAACAGATGCCTGGGAAGCTGAATTAAAAGAATTGAAAAAACAAGCAGCAATACCAGGAAATTTATAGTATGAATTCAAGTTAAGAATTTAGATTAATGCAAAATTTTGCAGAACAAATAAAAGATATAAATTTCGGTATCAAACTAAAAGATGCTTTGAGAAAGAAAAAACCTTTTGCTGAGTTTAATTTTACTTTGGACAAATTCGGCGAATATCGAGAACTATGGTTTGCTTTTAAAGAACAACGATTTATTGTATGGATTCAAAATCAACTTAATCATTAAATACTATTATTTTAATTCAAGAGGAAACAAGACTTCAATTTGTTTTAGCTTCGTTCCTTGAATAGCCATTATAATAATTAGTTTTCTATTTTAGTTTATTGAGTGGCATGAAATGAATTGTAAATATGCAATCCATTTTAGCAATTGGTAAAAAATTGTTTAAGCGACAGGATTATTGCATAATTAGCAAAGAAAAGTCGAGAATATTTCGTAATTTAATATTGAAATTTAGCACCAGTTTATTTCAATTGCTTATTTGAGATTTTTAATGTAAAGAAAAAACATAGCCATGAACCCCTTATTGTCAGTTGACCCTTCTAGAGATACTCAATCTAACCATTTAGCAATTAAATATCTTCCTAAATATGCACATTTTTTACTGGCACACCACTTGGAAGAATTTACCGATGAAGTCGTTCGTTTGTCTCATGAAGAAGAAGTGTCGTATTTCAAAAATTTCGAGACTTTGTCAGAAGCGGAATATTACGAACTCAATTTCCAATCTAATGAACGTTTGCTTCAAAAATTAAGCGAACATGATATAAATGAATTTATCATTGTAGCTACAGAAGACTATATTAACAATCGGTTGCCTGTAGTAGATAAAGAAGATATTTTGGCAGAGGATATCATTATTCATTCAATGATTATCCGAAAAACTTTTCGTCATTTTTTAAAAGAATATACGAAAGAGCCAAGTTATTTTGTACTTGTTATGGATGATGTTGATAGTTTTATGGCAGCTTATAATATTAGTATTTTTAAAGCTTACTTGCTCATTCAGCAAAAAAAGATAAGGACAATGAATGAGGATTTATTATTGGCTCAAAAACTTTCTAAAATGGGAAGTTTTTCATGGAATTTAGTAACAGGAGAAACCAAGTTAACTGAAACCACTAAAATTATTTTAGGCCTTGATAAGCCAATTACCGTGGAAGAATTTTATAGTTATATTCAACCAGAATATCGTGTTTTAGTTAAAAATGCAATTGACAATGCAATTGAAGGAAATGGTAGCTTTGAATGTGAATATAGTTACATGAAAGATGGAATAGAGAAAAGAATATTTTCAGTTGGTCTTGTTACATATTTAGATGGTAAACCAATAAAAATGAGAGGTTCTGTTATTGATAAAACTGAAGAATATAATTTAATAAAGAAGTTGCAACAAAGTGAGGCCCTAAATAAGCCTTGAAATATATCTAAGTTAAAAAATGATATGGCTTAGAATTTAGTGTAGCATTTTGGGTTATAATTTTATCTGATTAGATAATGTTGCTAATTTGCTGTTTGTATAATGCCAATATCGAAATGTCACTGTTTTTTTGAGCATTAAATTCAAAAAAGAAGAAGTTATATAAAGAAAAGCTTCTAAATCTATATACTCCCAATAACCTAGAAATCGGAAAAGGAGAAAAAGTTTTTCCAAGTTGAAAGAGTTTCAATCTATTTATTAACTTGTACTTTCAAAAATATCTTCTAAGATGAAACTGCCGATAATTATTGCAATGTCGTTTGTGGCGATATTGTCTGTTGTAATGTTCAATCTTTGGAATTTGTCTTATGATGATTACAACGCCACTTATAATATTGCTAAGAAGAAAAAAGCGTTCAGTATCCTGTGCTCACCACAGTACATTCCTGGTGTAAATAATGAAATGATGCCTTTGGAAGGGTGGGGTACTTATAGTTGGCAAATAACAACAACAAGTGATAGTGCCCAATATTATTTCAATCAAGGGATCAATATGTATTATGGGTTTCATATTGTAGAGTCACGAGCATCGTTTGAAAAGGCTATCACTTTTGATCCTGATTGTGCGATGGCTTGGTGGGGAAAGGCGTTGGCTCTCGGACCCAATATCAATGATTTTGTATATCAGGCTCCTATAGATGCATATTCTTCAGCACTAAAAGCAAAGCAGCTAATAACAAAAGTGTCGCCTTTGGAGCAAGCATTGATTTCAGCAATGGCTATTAGGTATTCTTCCGATAGTACCGGCGATCAAACCAAAATGAATGGGATGTACAAAGAAAACATGTCCATGGTTTATAAGCAATACATGAACAATGCGGATGTAGCTTCAATATATGCGGATGCTTTATTGTTGCTTCATCCGTGGGATTTATACGACTATAAATCCCAGCCCAAACCTTGGACTTTAGAGATCGTTAAAACTGTGCAGCATGCACTAAAGATAAATCCTAATCATCCGGGTGCAAATCATTATTATATACATTCAGTAGAGGGGTCTTCACATCCTGCAGATGCTATGAAGAGTGCTGAACTGTTGGCTTTGTTAATGCCGGGTGTGGCTCACATTGTTCACATGCCTTCTCACATTTTTATAAGGACCGGTTATTATGCTAAGGGAATGACTGTTAATGACGATGCAGTAGAAGCTTATTCTTCGTATTTGCAGGCATATCCCGATGTGGAACAAGGTATGGCGCTTTATAGTCTTCATGCTATGCACATGAAAGCTAACTGTGCACAAATGGCTGGCAATTATGATCAAGCTATGGCTGCATCAAAGGCTTTAAAAGCCGCAATACCTGTTGAATATTTAGGATTGCCAGGTTCCATGGGAAATTATGTTCAGTACATGTACCATACTATGTTGTTTACTCAAATCAGGTTTGGAAAATGGGATGAATTGTTAAACGCTTCAGTAACTGATACATTGGTTTACGCTCCTGTTTTACAACATTTTGCTCGAGGACTTGCATTGAGTAGAAAAGGGGATGCTTTTTCTGCTAAAAGAGAGCTTCAACTGATGCAGGAAAAAATGAAAAACCCAGATTTAAAAGCAGTATGGGCAACTTTTAGTCCGGCATACAATGATGCTTTAGTGGGCGAACACTTATTAAATGGTGCCATTGCAGAATGCGAGCACAAGTTACCCTTGGCCATTGCTTATTACAAAAAAGCAGTTGCAGCAGAAGATAGTATAGTCTATAATGAACCGAGAGATTGGTTGTTGCCTGCCCGGCAATATTTAGGCAGTGCCTTGCTAAAAGCTAAGAAGCAAATGGAAGCGGAAGCCGTATTTAAAAAAGACCTGGTGATTAATCCTAACAATGGGTGGTCACTTACGGGGCTGAAAAAGATCTATCAATCTACAAAAAATGTTCAGGCTTTGAAGGCTGTAAACCACCGGTTGCGGGATGCATGGCTGGTAAAAGATACAAAAGTGAATAATCCGGTTTTCTAGAGGCTTGATATTTGTAAATATTATTTTTTATTAAAATTAAATGGATGGAAAAGTTATAGTTACGTTTTTGGCCTTTTTGTTGAAGGTTAGGAAGACAAGTAAACTCATTAATTATCCAATCAATTTTAGTTACTTTCATTCCTAATCTTTTAAAAGTTACTTTTAATTTCTAAAAACAACCTTTATGAAACTGAAAATCCTTTTTGGTGTATGCCTTTTATTTGGACTATTATTTATCAATTCCGGGTTGAATAAGTTTTTTAACTATATGCCTATGCCGGCAGATATGCCTGAAGCAATGCTCAAGTTGTTTGCATCTTTTATGGAAATTAAATTTCTTATGCCTATGGTTGCAGTATCAGAGATAATAGGCGGATTGCTATTCATCTTTAGTAAAACGAGGGCATTGGGTGCCATCATTATTTTTCCAGTCAACATCGGCATTTTATTAACCCACATTCTTTTTTTACCATCAGGTATAGTACTTGCCATTATACTGCTTGGTATCAATCTTTGGGTTCTTGTAATTAATAAGGATAAGTACATGCCAATGATTGAGAATTAACATTGGGTTTATTTGTAGTATGATAAGCAACAAGTTAATATCATGAATCACTAGGTATTTGGAAACTAACCTAAACCATGCTTTTTATAGATTATTTTTTGTTTTTACAAAGAATGATTTTCCGCACTATATTTTATCAAATTCGAAAATAAAATAAAATCAATAATCAAATCTATAAGCGTAAAAAGATCGTAGATATGAATTAGCATTCCGGAATTTGCTATTAACCTTCAATTTTTTTACACTTTTAAAAATGATTATTATGAGAAAAAAGTTATTCCTCTTAAGGGGGTGTAAGTTTATTTTTACTTTACCTCTCCTGTTTTTTGCATCCTTTGGGTTTGCATCATCACACCGAGAGGCGCCATTGATTTCCAACGATCCGTTGGCAGACAATACAGATGTTTATGCTTTTCGTAGTCCCGGTGACTCTAACACAGTAACCATTATTGCTAATTACATTCCATTCGAATTACCCGAGGGAGGTCCCAATTATTACACCTTCGGTACCAATATTCGATATGAAATTCACATTAAGAATAAGACCACTACCACAACTGATGACATAACTTATCGGTTTACTTTTTCACAAATGAATGAGGATGAGACAACATTTTTCAACATTAGATTGGGAAAACAAAATCTCAAAACCGTTTATAAGTGCGAGAAAAGTATGGGAGGTGGTGCGTTTGTTACGATTATGGATAATGGTGTAGTGCCGCCACCAAATATAGGACCTCGTTCTATCCACAACATGACGGTAGGACTTGATACTAATTATCATCGTCTAATGTTGGAGTCAGTTGCTACTGCTACAACAGGAGAACAATTGTTTTGCGGACCTGTAGACGATCCGTTTTTTGTAGATCTAGCTGGAGTATTTGATGTTGGTAATTTTAGACCAAGAAATAACAATACTAATGAGACAAAAGATGCTTTAGCTCGGTTCAATGTACACTCTATTGCATTGAAAATACCCATTAGTTTGTTGCAAAAAGATGGCAAGACTACAGCATTAGCTACAAGTATCCTTGATCCAGAGTTTGTAATTGGTGTATGGGCAAGCTCCAGTCGCCAAGCTATAAAAACTATAAACGCAAATGGTACATCAAGTTATTCTGGCAATTGGGTACAAGTATCTCGCTTAGGAATGCCATTAACAAACGAAGCTATCATTCCGGTTGGTATGAAAGATCGTTGGAATGCCAAAACGCCTTACAACAATAATGATCTTCCTTTTGCTGCTAACTTCAACAATCCAGAATTAGGTTTGTACATGGATCAGTCTCAATTTGGTGGTGCTGTTCCAGCTCTAAATGCATTGCGAATTCAGACTAGTTCTTTGGGTGCATTTGACTTTAGAAATGGTAAAAAGGGACTTTGGTCATTAAAAGGTTCTGCGGCTGTAGCAGGTACTGCTTTGGACGATGCATTATACGGTACCATTTTGTTACCCGACAGTGTAAGTCCACGTGCTGTAGATTTACTGCCTATATTTTTTACAGGTGTGCCTAATGTACGTCCTTATCAATTGGCTACCGGTAAAAACGGAAACCCCCTTGCTGCCGGCAAGCCGTTTATAAACAATTTTCTACCAACCCTAGGAGATATGCTACGCTTGAATATGGCCGTACCAGTAACGCCTAGAAGCAGTCCAGATTTTAGCTCTTTAGGAATAATTAAAGCGGCTGTACTTGGATTAACAGATAGCAGGTACAATAGGAATAGAGATATTGATTTTATTCCAAATATGGATGGATTTCCTAATGGCAGAAGGTTAGAGGATGATGTAACTACAATTGAACTTCAAGCAGTAGCTGGTGTAGCTTTGGCTGCCATTGGTTTGTGGTACGATGATTATGATCCTAATAGTTCACCAAGCCCAGTAACACCACAACTTGTAAAAGTTCTAGAATTTACTGCTGGCGTTACCACAAATGATACAGCATACAAAACAGAATTCCCTTACGTTCAGACACCATGGAAGGGAAGCAATTACACTCTTAAATCAAGGTTCTAACAAATCAAAAGTATTAAATTATGAAAAAAATTCTAAATCAGCTCTCAGCAGTATTGGTTTGTTTAGTCCTTATTCAGACTACTGCATCAGCCTCTTCGCATAGGGAAGCGCCATTAATCTCCAATGATCCATTGGCAGATAATACCGATCTTTATGCCTTTAGAAGCCCAAGAGATACAAATAAAGTGGTGATAATTGCCAATTATATTCCTTTTGAGCATCCCGCAGGAGGTCCTAATTGGTACACATTTGGTAGCAATATTCGGTATGAAATTCATATTGACAACAATACTGCTACCACCGGCGATGACATTATTTATCGTTTTGTTTTTAAACAAGTAAATGATGATCCGACTACATTTTTCAATATCAGGCTAGGTAAACAAAACATAAAGACAACCTATACGCTGACTCGCAGCAAGAATGGTGGAGCAAGTTTTAGTACCATCGTTTCCAATGGTGTGGTGCCTCCTCCAAATATTGGTCCCCGATCAATAGAAAACGCTACAGTTGGTTTAGGTGCTCAAAATTATGATGCGTTAATGGTTAATGCTATAAGCACTGCTGTAACAGGCGAACGTGTTTATTGTGGCCCTGCCGATGACCCATTTTTTGTTGACCTAGGGGGTGCATTTGACGTAGGCGGTTTCACAAGAAATAGTAGAGATGGACTAACTAAGTTCAACTGTCATTCTATTTGCATAGAAGTTCCAATTAGTATTTTGCAAAAAGATGGTAAGACAACAAAAAAAGCAACGAGCATTCTTGATTCTGACTTTGTGATAGGTATTTGGGCTAGTGCCAATCGCCGCACAACTACAACTTTTAGCTCTGCAAGTGGTACTGAAGAAGGAACAGGAGATTTTGTTCAGGTGTCTCGCCTAGGGATGCCACTGACTAATGAAGTGGTAATACCGATTGGCAAAAAAGATAAATGGAATGCTACTTATCCAACCAATGATGGCCAATTTTCGAGTTTTTTCAAAAACCCAGAATTGGGTTTGTACATGGATGACTCTCAGTTTGGTACTGCTGTACCGGGTTTGTTCGATCTTCGCATTCAGTCTAAATCATTAGGTACTTTTGATTTTAGAAATGGAAAAGAAGGTCTTTGGCCATTGAAAGGTACGGCTGCTGTAGCAGGTACTGCATTAGATGATGCGTTGTATGGTACCATTTTGTTACCCGATAATTCTAGTCCTCGTGCAGTGGATTTACTTCCAATTTTCTATACAGGAGTTCCTAATGTAAGGCCTTACCAATTGGCTACAGGAAAGAACGGTAATCCATTAGCAGCAGGAAAGCCTTTTATCAACAACTTTTTACCTACATTGGGCGATATGCTTCGCTTAAATATGGCAGTGCCCGTTACCCCTAGAAACAGTAGTGATTTTAGTTCGCTTGGTATCATAAAAGCCGCAGTATTAGGTCTTACTGACAGTAGATATAATGGTAATAAAAATCTACAGTTTATCCCTAACATGGATGGCTTTCCTAATGGAAG
>JANMZN010000140.1:0-2005 GCA_031383285.1 Segetibacter sp. | reverse complement strand
AAAATCAACCATATACTTTGTTTCTGTATCATAATTCAACAGGCTGTCTACAACCACCTGCTTATGTATTAAGCGCAAACCACCTGCATTTTTTAGTTGCGCTAATACACCATCATTGGGCAAAAACCTGGCGCCGATCGGTGCCCAGAAACCATTCAGGTAAATAGCAGCAGTTTTTTTGTTGAGGTCAGGACTTTTCAGCAGCAGCATGAGTGTATCGAAATAAGCCATTTTGTCTTTGCGAAACTGCATTCGCTGGTTCAATTGCATGGTATCTGCTTTAAGATTACTCAACAATGATTTCATATATTGTTTCTCCCGGTCTCTTTCAATTTTATGCTCCAGTTGATATTCTGCCAGGAAACCGCAGAACACAGCAAGGAACAGCATAAAAAACTCCCAGAAATAATGGGACCATTTTTTTCTCGGGGTGTGACTATGTGCATGAACTTCCATGAGTTAGTTTTTAGTTTATTGTTTTTAGTTTGTTGTTGTTTTCCTCTCCGAAGGTACATAGTACTCTCCATGGGAGTCCTTTGTACCTCTTTGGAGAGTCTGCCGGTTGATGGAAGTAGCTTGCAGCTCATAGCTAATGGCTCAAAGCTTCACTCATTCAGGTGATATTCCTTTTTTAACTGTTGTATCAGATTACTTGCTTTTTTCAACAGTACCTTACAATCTTTCCTGCCAATTCTGTTGAAATTTTTCAACATATGAATCCGGTAGATTAATTTAAATTCTGCATCCATATTGTCCCTTAACGGTGGATTATACGCTAAACGATGAACATCATTGTTCGGGTCTCTTGTTTTTTCAAGTTCTGCGCCATCAAAAAGGTCTTGTGCCACTATCCGATATGTTTCCATAGCATTAGTTTCTTCATCATCACTTTTTGCCCTGGTTCTTACTATTACATCATACGACATAATGCTGTCTTTTACCTCCTGCTTATTAATGAGCCGGAGGTTACCTGCATTTTTCAATTGCTGTAAGGTTCCATCATCAGAATTAAAACGAAAATCCATCCGGGAAGCATAAGAATTATAAAAGTAAATATCCATGCTATATGCTGCTTTATTGGAAAAACGCATTAACATCATCAGGGAATCAAGCATTATTTCACGGCGGTTCCTGTTTTCCAAAATCGAATGAAGCCTTGTAGTATCAATCGTAAGATCGTTTACTAACGAATGCATATATTGTTTCTCCCGCCGGTGTTCAATCATATGTTCTCGTTCATTCTCCGCCAAAAATCCAGAAAACACAGCGAGGAACAACATTAAAAATTCCCAGAAATAATGAGTCCATTTTTTTTTGTGTCCTGAGCTTGTCGAAGGATGGGTATGTGCATGTACTTCCATAAAATTATTTTATTGAAAATTGTATTTATTTTTCAGTTGATAAATCAACTGCCTGCCCTGGTTTAGTAATGATACTAATTCATCGTTAGCACGTATGTACAGGTTTCTCCGGATATTCAGTTTTTCATTGAGAAATATTTTCAGGGTTATACTATCCGTTGTAAGTAAAGGTGTTTTATCGTGGGTGGCAAATTCCCGGTAACCGGGTGACTGTATCGTTGAATCAAAATGTTTGTATAAATTATCTGCCAATTCATTGGGATAACTGATATCGATGATCTTGTCTTTTGAAGCAGCAGCCCGGTTAGCCATTTCCTCATCGTTGCGGTGGTCTTCATCCATATGCCGGGAAAGCGCATCATAGGCAGAAATACTATGAACCATTGAGTCGCCAAAATAACGCAGGCTTCCGGAATTTTTTATTTGTTCCAGGGTAGACCTGCTCCAGCGATAGGCAGGATACCGGTCCAGAATGGTAAGTGCAAAAAGGTCAATATTGCGGATTTCGTTTGACGGATGTCTCTTCAGATAGGCAGTGAGGCTGTCAGTATTTCTAACCTGCAAATGGATGCGGTTGAGAATATAGGTCATGTTTCCTGTATCACGGGAAATATCAAAAGCAAGTGTTCGTGCAAATTCTTTTA
>JANMZN010000491.1:0-1935 GCA_031383285.1 Segetibacter sp. | reverse complement strand
AGATTTACTCAAAAGTTATTGATGCAACCAAACGTGAAGCAGCAAATAAAATACAATTGGATTTTTAAAAGCTATCAATATGCAAATAATACAAAGTATTCAAAACAGGATTTATGAAATTAAAGGTGAAAGAGTAATGCTTGATTTTGATCTTGCACAACTTTACGAAGTTGAGACAAAGGCTTTGAACCAAGCTGTAAAACGGAATATTAAAAGGTTTCCAACTGATTTTATGTTTCGGTTAAGTGTAGCTGAATGGCAAACCGTCCGGTCACAATCTGTTACCGCATCTGAAAGCAATGATTCTTTAAGGTCACAATCTGTTACCGCATCTCAAAACAAACGCAATACAAGTGTTACCCCCTATGCCTTTACTGAACAGGGCGTTGCTATGTTAAGCGGTGTTCTTAATAGCGACCGAGCAATTAATATGAATATTGCCATCATGAGAGCCTTTGTAGAAGTTAGACGGATATTATTGAAGCAAACCGATATAAGGGAGCAGCTGAAACAAATAAAAGAAAGATTGGGTGAACATGATACACAACTAAACCAAATTTATGATGCAATGGAAAACCTGTTAGACGAAAAGGCAGCTCAAAGAAAGTGGGTGGATAGGGAAAGGATAGGGTTTAAAAAATAATTCATATAAGTTCAATAATTCAAAAGCACAAAACAATGGCTATGTTTATGTATTTCTAAGCAACGAAAGCGGCGAGAAGACAAGACCGTGCGTACGAGGCATTTATATTTGCTTCGAGGTGCCCTAAGGAACACCTTGAAGAATCAGGGAAACCCTCTTTAGTACTCTACTAGGTATCGTAAGTCAGTTCTACATCCGTTTCAGGATAACCAACGCATGTAAGAATGAAACCTTTTGCAAGGTCATTTTGTGTAAGCACCTCATTGATACTCATTTTAACTTTGCCGCTTATACACTTTGCGGTGCATGTGCTACATCTTCCTCCACGACAACTATAAGGCAGTTTTATATTTTGCTTTAGTGCAACTTCAAGTATGTTTTCCGGATAAGCGACTTCCAATACATGGATAGTTCCGCCAGAATGGATAGTAACTTTATGCGGCGATTTGTCTACCATAAATGGTGGAGGTGGCGCGGTGGCAAAAAAATTCTCTTTCCTTATTTTTTGTTCAGCATAACCCATCACTTTCAGGGTAAACTGAGCCATGCGCATAAATGTTTCGGGTCCACATAAAAAAAAGGAGATTTTTTCATTCTTTATTTGTTGGTTAATTATTCTTTCAAGCAGGCTATTGTTTAATCGTTGCGAATAATAAGTATGATCTGTTGGTTGGCTAAATATTTCGTTTAATGTAAAACGATTTGCAAAACGAACTTCTAAGTGTTGCAATTCTTTTCTGAAAATTGAATCTGCTTCATTGTTGTTTTGGTAAATGAGTAAAACGTTTGTCGCTTTTGTATGGTACAACAGATGTTTTATAAGAGAGAACACAGGTGTAATACCGCTTCCGGCTACAATAAAAATTGCAGTTTCAAAGTCAATGTCTTCAATAATAAACCTTCCTGAAGGTGGGAGAGACGCGATAACGTCCCCGGGTTTTAGGTAATCGAACAAATACCTGCTCAACTCACCATTTTGAACCTTTTTTATCGTAAAGTAAACATTGGTATCTACCCCCGGTGTTGAACTGATGGAATACGATCTTCTTATTTCTTTTCCATGTAGCGATGTAAGCCTTCCAGCAAGTACATCTTGTTTTCCCTTTTTACCGGTCATTACTTTGCTAATAAAAAAACTTATGCATAGAGATGCAAATGTCCGGGAACAAATGTTTAGCATGATAATGTCCTGGCAGCAAAGCGGACTTTCTCAAAAAGCTTATTGTGAACAGCATGGTATCGGCTACCATGTATTTCATTACTGGTACAAATGTTTTCGCGATTTTCAATCA
>JANMZN010000490.1:0-4763 GCA_031383285.1 Segetibacter sp. | reverse complement strand
CTTTGACGGAAACTTAAAATATTCAAAAATAAATATGGCAAGCGTTAAAGATTTTTCTGTTGAGGAGAAATTGTCCTCGTTGGTAAAATTACAAAAGGTTGATTCCAAGCTGGATGAAATTGGTATTTTGAAAGGAGAATTACCAATAGAAGTAAGCGATTTGGAAGATGAAATTCAGGGGTTACATGCCCGTCAAACCCGGGTTGAAGAGGAAATAAATGGTATTTCTGATTTCATGGAGAAAAAGAAAGTCATTATTTCTGATTCTGAAGCGCTTCTAAAAAAATACGAAAAGCAAAGCGATAATGTAAAGAACAACCGCGAATTTGAAGCCATCAACAAAGAGATGGAAATGCAACAGTTAGAAATTAAACTGGCAGAAAAGCACATCAAAGATGCGAACGAAGAAATAGCTGAAAAAATAACCTTGTTGGACGCTGCTAAAAAACAAATAGCCAATAAGGAAGGCATTCTTACTACCAAAAAGAATGAACTTCAAAAAATTATTAGCGATACAGAAAAAGAAGAAAATCATTTCAAAGAATTAAGTGAAAAAGCACGTGTCGCTTTGGATGAAAGACTTTTGTTTTCTTATGACCGCATTCGTAATAATTATAGAAATGGCATGGCGGTTGTTCCGGTAATGAGGGATTCTTGTGGTGGTTGCTTCAATGCTATTCCTCCTCAAAAACAAAGTGAGATCAAGCAACATAAAAAAATTATTGTTTGTGAAAACTGTGGTCGCATATTAGTAGATGAAGACTTGCACATGAACGTAGTTACTAAGTAATAAAAAGAATTTTTTAATATAAAGGCACCTTTCGGTGCCTTTTTTTTTGACTACATCTTTGCCTCTAACATTTACAAGCTGTTAAACTTCTTTCTGCCATTTTGATTGTGAAACTTTAGCAGGTTATCTTTATCTGCAGATGAATAAGCTTTTTATATTTTGTGTTCTATTATTGGCAGGCAACCATTCCTTTGCTGAAAAAGTATATGATTATAACACAACCTGCAAGGCTGCTTACAATGAAATTGTCAAACTAAGAATAAGTGAGGGTGAAGCATTAATAAATAAAGCCAGAAAGGAAAATCCAGACAACCTTATACCCGAATTACTCGAAGGTTACGTTGATTTTTTTATTTTGTTTCTAAACGAAGACCCGAAAGAATATGCTCTAAGAAAAGGAAATTTTGAAAAACACCTCGATGCATTTGATGAAGGACCTCAAAATTCGCCCTTTTACAAATTTGCAAAAGGTTTAACCTACATTCAGCGGGCTATTGTTAGAATTAAATTTGGAGAACGATATGGTGCAGGTTGGGATTTCAAAAAGGCAAATTCCCTCATCAAAGATAACAAAAGTAAATACCCGAATTTTCAGCCCAACCACATGGTAGCAGGTCCTATTCAGGTAGTAGTGGGCACCGTCCCATCAGGTTACCGATGGATAACTTCTTTATTTGGAATGAAAGGATCAATTAGTGGAGGCATGCAGGTTATGAGGTCATTTATTAATAGCAATGATCCTTACGCAAAACTCTTTGCTCCAGAGGCCATGTTTTATTATTGCTACCTGATGTTCTACATTGAGAACAAACCAGAAGAAGTATTAAAGCTAATTCAAACTAAAAAATTGGATGTGGTCAACAATCACCTGTATGCTTATATGGCTGCTAACCTTGGCATTAACAGCAAACAGACTGAATATGCTAAAAAAATAATTGAAGGCAGAAATATGTCACCTGACTATATGCAAACGACTGCCTGGGATTTTGAAATGGGTTATGTAAAACTCCACCAGCTTCAGTTAGATGAAGCTATTTTTAACTTTCAGAATTTCATCAAGAATTTCAAGGGTAATTTTTATGTAAAAGATGTGTTGCTAAAAATCTCCTGGGCATACTATTTAAAAGGAAACAGAGAAGAAGCAGAAAAATACAGGTTGCTCACCATTAAGAAAGGCAATACAGATAGCGATGCCGATAAAAAAGCTCTCCGCGATGCAAAAAGCGGAATATATCCAAATGAATTGTTGCTAAAAGCAAGATTACTAAACGATGGCGGATACAACAAAGAAGCTTTGGCAATGTTGCATGGAAAATCAAAAGCAGACTTCCCTAATCCACTAGAGGCACTTGAATTTGTCTATCGTGTCGCTCGTATTTATGACGACCTTGACAGAACGGATGAAGCCATTACTTTTTACAATGCTGCAATTATTTTAGGACAAGGGAGAACAGAATACTTTGCTGCCAAATCAGCTTTACAAAAAGGTTATATTTATGAAAAGAGAAACCAAAAAGACCTCGCTATTGCTGCATTCCAACAATGTCTCGATATGGGTGACCATGAATATAAAGATTCATTGGACCAGCGGGCCAAGTCGGGTATTGCACGGTGCAAAGGGCTTTAATTAATCTTCAAAATTTCTAAGAACATTTGATTTGGGACCTTTACTTTTCCCCCGTTTTACCTGAATAAAATATTTTGTATTCCTATTTTTGAAGAAGAAAGAAAAGGCATTGTTATCTTTACCCTATGCTGCGAAAATTGCACATTCAGAATTATGCTATTATTGATGAGATCAATATTGATTTTTCATCAAAACTGAACGTTATAACGGGTGAAACCGGAGCCGGCAAGAGTATATTAATGGGGGCTCTTAGCCTAATATTGGGAGAAAGAGCGGATACTTCCTCCCTGCAAAACAGAGAGAAAAAATGTATAATTGAAGGGTATTTTTCAGTTGAACATAAGCAAACTGTCATTGACTTCCTAAAAGAAAATGAACTTGACCAGGAAGAAGAATTGGTGCTTAGAAGAGAAATAGCGGCCAACGGCAAATCCCGTGGTTTTATTAATGATACGCCTGCTACTTTACAACAACTTAAACAGCTATCTTCCTTACTTGTTGACCTTCATCAACAATTTGATACCCTGGAGCTTAGCGATACTGATTTCCAAAGAGCAGTATTGGATGGACTTGCTGGAAATATAGCACTTTTGAAAACCTACCAATCTTCCTACAAAAACTGGATGCAATGCAATGCTGAAATGGAACAACTGAAAGTACAAAAAGCTACTTTTCAAAAGGAATTTGATTACCACCAATACATTTACAATGAGCTGGATCAAATGAATCTTGCCAAAGACGAATTGGAAACCCTTGAAGTTGAATTGAAATTACTGACCAATAGCGAAGGCATAAAAACAGCCCTAACCAAAGTTTATTTTGAACTTAAGGAGAATGACAATCCAGTGGTTCAACACATAAAACTCCTGATAAACCAGTTAAACAATTTCGCAACATATCATCCTCGCTTGCCAGAACTGGTGGCCAGGCTACAAAGTACACATGTAGAGTTAGAAGATATAGCAGGTGAAATAGAAAGACTGAATGAGGAAATTAATTTTGATCAGCAAAGAATAGAACACATCAATGACAGGCTATCTGCAGGCTACAAATTGCTGAAGAAACACAACGTAAAAACAACTGAGGAACTACTTTCCATAAAAGATGATTTTGCACAAAAACTAGACGCTGTACTAAACATAGATGACGCAATTTTATCAATAGAAAAAGAAGCGCAAAAACTGTTTGTAGAGGCTGAAAAATTAGCCAGAAAAATATCAGAAAAGCGTAAAAAAGAAGTTTCGCCATTTGAGAAAAAAGTTGACACCTTATTAGCCCAGGTTGGAATGCCAAATGCCCATTTAAAAGTTCAACTACAACCATCTCAACTACAACAGTTTGGCTGCGACACCATTGAATTTCTTTTTGATGCCAATAAAAGCGGTCGGTTCGAACCAATCCGCAAAGTAGCAAGTGGTGGTGAACTAAGCAGACTGATGCTATGCATTAAATCATTGGTAGCACAGTCTATTGACCTCCCAACACTTATCTTCGACGAAATAGATACAGGCATTTCAGGAGAAGCAGCCAGACAAGTTGGTGCTATAATGAAAGAACTGTCAGCTTGCAGACAATTGATCAGTATTACTCATCAGCCTCAAATAGCAGGTAAAGCAGATGCGCATTTCTTCGTTTATAAAGAAATAAAAGGCGATAAGATAAAAACCAACATCAGGCTATTGTCACAGGAAGAACGGATAAGTGCCATTGCACAAATGCTAAGTGGAGAAAAACCAACAGCCGCAGCACTTGAAAATGCAAAAGAAATGGTGATGAATTAATCTCATAATTTGTTTTATCAGATATGAAAATGAGTATTTAATTTCCCCATGCAAAATGTTCCGCACCAACAATACCTGTTAGTTATCTACTTTATTTTGGTCGCATTGCCCGTTTATCTCATACATGTGCGACTAAAAAACAGGGTTTATGCTAATCGGACTTTTGCTAACTTCCTATTGTACTTCGGTGCTGTTATAGGAGCAGCTTTGGCCATGCATTGGTTGACTATGTGGTTATATTTTTTATTTTTATTTCATTAAAAATCATTAAATCCCCAATTTTATTGGCGATTTGAGAATACAACTTTACCTATTAGTACAATATTCTTACTTTTACCTCATCTATAGAACCAAATCAATTATCAATGCCATACAACTTACTCAAAGGAAAAAACGGAATTATTTTCGGAGCACTCAATGATCAATCAATTGCATGGAAAACTGCGCAAAAATGTTATGAAGAAGGTGCGCAAATTGTTTTGACAAACGCACCTATAGCATTGCGCATGGGCGAAATAAACAAATTAGCTGAAGAATGTGGCAATGCCCCTGTAATTGGTGCTGA
>JANMZN010000435.1:0-5192 GCA_031383285.1 Segetibacter sp. | reverse complement strand
AGCCAAAGCTTAATTATTACTCAACAAACAATTCTAACAAAAATTAATACTTTAACCACGCCCCGTTTGCCTATCAGTTAAGCAAACGGGGCAACAAAAGACGAACATTATGAACGCAATGAAGAACAAAGTACAATTGATCGGACATTTAGGCGCAGCTCCTGAAGTAAAAACATTGGATGGTGGCAAAAAGATGGCCCGCATCAGCCTGGCTACCAACGAAACCTACACCACACAGAAAGGTGAGAAAGTAACAGAAACCCAATGGCACAACGTGATTGCATGGGGGAAAACTGCTGAAATAGCTGAGAAGCTTTTTGAAAAAGGCATGGAAGTGCTGATAGATGGCAAGCTCATCAACCGCAGCTATACCGATAAAGATGGTAATAAAAAGTACATCACCGAAGTGCAGGCGAATGAACTGCTGGTGTTTGGAAAAAAATAAATAGTTGCTCTATAAACAAGCAACTCAAAGTCCTTCTCTGCCGAGGGGGACTTTTTGCATTGTAGCTCAATCAACGATTTGTATTAATTTGCTCCCATGTCCATTCCCTCAAAAAAAATTGCGCTCATACCTGCCCGATATGCCGCCACTCGTTTTCCTGCAAAACTGATGCAACTGTTAGGAAATAAAACCGTTATTCGGCATACTTATGATAATACGGTAGCTACAGGTTTGTTTGATGAAGTAATTGTTGCTACCGACAGCGAAATCATTTTTAATGAAATTGTAAGCAATGGCGGCAAAGCAGTAATGAGCCAACGACCCCACGAAAGTGGCAGCGACCGGATAGCAGAATCGGTAGCCAATTTGGAAGTGGACATTGTGGTAAATGTGCAGGGCGATGAACCTTTTGTTCAAAAAGAACCCCTTGAAAAACTATTGCAGGTTTTTGATGGCGAAGCAGGAAAGCAGGTTCAGGTAGCTTCGTTGATGCAGGTACTTAAAGAGCAACAATTTATAAACGACCCCAATTATGTAAAGGTGGCCGTGGACCGAAAGATGAACGCCATATTCTTCAGCCGGTCTGTGATACCTTACCCAAGAAATACCGATATAGCGATAACTTACTACGAACACATAGGGGTATATGCGTTTAGAAAACAGGCCCTCATGGACTTTACCAACTGGCCCATGACCCCTCTGGAAAATGCAGAAAAAATAGAATGCCTCCGGTATCTGGAATATGGCGTTCCTATAAGAATGGTAGAGACAAATTATATCGGAGTTGAGATCGACACGCCTGAAGATTTGGAAAGAGCTGCGGGTTTGCTGGGTGCAATCTAACAAGGCCTGACAATAAATTGATATGAGTGAATGGGGTGAGCTTTCACTTTGTCAATAGCTTTTTTCCCAATGGAGAAAAATAGTTTCGCCAATACTTGTACTTAAACACATATTCTGTTCCTTCTAACTCGTCATAACACCGGATTACGTGTGGGGCACAACGTTCCGGAATTATTACCAATGCAGATTCAGTAAAATAATAATCAAGATAGGTTACATCAGAAGTGTCGAAATTATTATAACAATCTTCATACAAAAGTTTAACCTCTCCGTAATAGTTTATACCTATACTATCATTTCTCTTTTTTAATACCACTAAACTGTCCTTTGCTTCTTTTACTTTTTCCTGCATTTTCTTTTGCCTTCTTACCTGCAAAGCATTCATTAACCTCACTATCCCCTGCTTATTAAAAAGATTCCTCAATGTAATTTCATTTCCGGTTATCAAATCATATGAATAATAGCTTGTATAATCTTCACAATAAGCCCCACAACCTTCATAAGAAATGGATAATGTAAAAAATTTAGGAGATAAATATTTCAATTCAAAAGTAACGTAATGCATCATTCCCATGCGATTGTCTTCATTTGCCCAAACATCTTCAAAAATATTTTTGTTGCTACTTGCCGAATCTAAAAAGCTGTCTTGTAGATGAACATTTATTTTTTTACTTATGGCAGGTTTTCCTGTAACAACAATTTTTGGAAATTTAAATTTCTCGTTATCGAAAGGGTTATATTCGGTTATTGTGTCAATTCTTAATTGCGAAAAAACCGGCAACGTCAAACAAATAAAAACAGTAACAAGCGTATATTTTTTTATACAGGCAATCAGGTTCATGATTAGTGGAAATAATACAATTGAAGTTCACATTAAATTTCAAGAACTAAAAACATTTTTAAGAAAATCAAACACACTGAGCGTTTGGTTTTTCAAACTGCCTCGGTATTCGTCCAATTATTTTATTCATCAAAATTTTACCTTCCCACTTCCGGCACCACAGGTAAACTTTCATTGCGATATTCAGAAACAGATTGCACCGCAAAGAAATAATTGTCTTTACTGTAGGGTAATGTTATCTCTGATTGGTTGGTGAAGATTTTCTTTTGCCAAACGGATGAGGTAGTCTCCCGAATTAATACATAATACCCACTTGCCTTGCCCGAAATAGGTGAGTTCCAATGAAGCATTGTACTATTGCTCAAATTTTTTACGTCCACCTTTACCGCTTGGGGTACAGCAGGTGCTTTGGCCAGGTTGGCTAAGGTAGCCAGGTTGACGGCCGTATTTTTGCGCAGGTATTCCTTATCTATAAACTCGGGCAAATCGCCATATTGAATGCCATTTTCTGTTCTTACATCCTGGTGCTGTCGATTATAGTTTTCATTCATTTCGGTTAGGCGAACAGCGGCAAATCCATTTTGCACAAAAGGCGTATGATCGCCACCACGCAAAAACCGATCGTTGCGGTAGATTAATACAACCTCCAAATTATCCACATATCTTTCTCCAATTTCTTTTACATACCGTGCCAATTGCCTTGCCTTTCCATCATTTTCCAAACCAAGGTTGCGAATGCTCATCGCATTTTTATCCAGCTCGTATGCAGGCAGCCCTTCGCTAAATACCCGAAGTCGGGTATTGTTTATGATGTTGGTTTCGTTGCTGTTGTTGCTGCCCATAATGTCATTGTTCAGTAAGGCCTCCAATTGCCATCCTTCCTGCCGTGCTTTCTTTGCCAAATATCCGGAACCCAATAAACCTTGTTCTTCGCCACTAACTGCTACAAAAATAATGGTGGCGGGAAAAGATTTTTTGCTCATTATTCTCGCACACTCCATTACTGCTGCTACGCCGCTACCGTCGTCGTTGGCACCCGGTGCATCTTTGGTGCTGTTCATCACATCGCTTGCACGGCTATCCAGGTGACCGCTGATCATAAAGATCCGTTTGTCGTTGGCATCGGTTCCTTTCAAAGTAGCCATTACATTTCCCAAAAGGGTTGGCGCATTTATTCTTTTGCCATCAGCAGTTATGGTGGTGGTGTCTATTAAAGCGGTCATGCGACCGCCCGATTGTTTTGCAAATTCATTGAATTTTGACAACACATAATCTCTTGCCGCTCCAATGCCTTTGTTGGTTTCCGTTTGTTTGTTTAATGTATTGCGTGTCCCGAAACTTACCATAGCATTAATGTATGCTTGCAACGAATCTGCAGTCACTTCCTTCACCATTTGTTCTATAGCCGCATCGCGGTGGATAATGGTCTGGCTTATGGCTAGGTGCTGTAAGATGGAACTAAGGAAAAGGAGGATGAGTTTTTGCATTGGGGATTTTTATGAATTAAAAGTAAGGTAATAATTGGGAGGGGAGGAAATATGTTGTAAAGATTTTTTAGATGATAAATTGACTAAAATATATCCATTTAATTGCACTGCTTAAAAAATTATACAATTCCATACTGCTACTCATTTAATCCACTTAATCTTGATTCAAACCATTAGGAAGCATGAGTAAAAATGGCAATGCTTCGCTGTAATTCAATTCCTCATAATCCAATCCTAAACGCCTGATGTTGTTGTAATAAGTTTGGTGATTATCGTAATAGTTTTTTTCTGATTGAACAAACCAAGCATTGTTGCCTTGTTTTTGTGCAAGAAACCATTTTTCTATGAGCCTTGCTGTTCTGCCGTTTCCATCATCAAACGGATGAATTTTTACAAACACCAAATGAATCATCGAAGCATAAAACAGGCTTTCTTCAAAAGATAAATCTGAGTTAACCAAAACTTCTAAATCGTCATAAAACCGTTTCATTTCGTATTTTACTTTTTCAGGATTAGCTGCAACGTATTCAATCCTCCCATCTTTGGTTATTATAAACATATTGCTAACCCTTACTTTGCCCTGTTGCGCTTTTTTTAAAATGTGTTTGGTTATCTGAGCGTGAGCTAATTCAATGTTTTTGGGGTTCAGTGTGTGTTTTTGAGCAAATAAGTACGCCTCATACAGGTCGTCAATTTTTTGGGTATAATCAAGTTGGTATTCAATTCCAAAACGCTTGTGTTTTATATAAGAATCAAGATCAATATGCTCGCCCTCAATTTTGGAAGAAAAAACTGCTGAAACAGAAGTATAGAAGCTAAATGATTCAATGCTTAATTCACTTTCGTTTAAAGCATCAAAATCCTTTTTTTTTGATAAGTCCAAGCAGCTTATAAACTGTTCCATCAAATCCGTTGGGATTATTTTTAAATCATTTTTCATTTTGCAGGAAGTATATACTTTGTACAAATATCTTTTTCAGATAAACTCTTTTTATTCATTACTCAATTGTCAAAATATTGTTCAGCAAAATACGAATTATTATTTCTTTGATTGCAAATCCTATAACATTACAAGGTTTAACCGGCCTTTTAAGTCTTCTTAAACAATGGACTGCTTTTTCTACTGTGACGTCTCAAAAAGTGATAGTATAATATTTGAATTGGCAAAAGACTGAAGAATTAAGCTTTAGCTATAAAAAATAAGGCCAAAGAGAGGTTCTATTGCAAAAGCAATTATTTTCATCTGGGATATTTATTTAGCTTGCCTTTATCTTTAATAGTTTGCTTCTTTATTGATATTTGTTAGTGCAAAGTATTCCGATTAAAATCAAAATTATTTGAAAATACAACAAATCAAAACGTAATATTTATTTACCAATTTAAATAAACTCAACACTTAGATAAAATCAAAAAAATCGAAGAAAGCTCCAATCCTTACTCCGCCCCCAACTCATCTATTATACCCTCAATCTTTTTACTCACCTCATCTATCTCCGGATCGTATTGGGTGGTTTCATTTTTAATGGACTTATAGATGAGTTCTGTTTGGCGGTAGCGCAATTCGGCATAGTTGTGC
>JANMZN010000424.1:0-3983 GCA_031383285.1 Segetibacter sp. | reverse complement strand
CAATTTCAGTTACCCACGAAGGCTTTGCATCTCTACCTGAAATGATGCTACCGATGTCGTGACCCATTTCATATTCGTCAATGGTCATTAATGGGCTGCCTGATTTTAGTTTCATAACGTCACCTCTTTTAAATTTTGCTTCCATTTTTTTCTATTTTTAGGGTAATTAAATTTTTCTTCGTAATTTTACACAACGAAAAGGGCTTGGCGAAGGAAGGGGTAATAGATATTCTACTGCTCAAAACCTAAGCTGATAAATCCTTTAAAAGATGAAGATAACAACCTAAAGCTGAAACATGATTTTCAGCCTAAACAAAAGGTGAAGCAAAGAACTAAAGTTGATGTTTACAATCTCCCGCCCTTCTTTTGCCAAACCCCATGTTAGCAGTAGTTGTTCTCTCTCTCGTGAGAATATACGGTGTCTAAAAAAAACATAGTGTCCAATGATAACTCTGTCACTAATGATGGAGTAGCGGAGTTTAATATTGATTGTGTCGTTGGATTATTACAACCTCAAGAACCGTCAAATACCCAAGATGGCTCTAAGAGTAACAGATGGTCAACACTTGCTTCTGTTTCTGATGATTTACTCCTCGCCTCTTTCTTGGATTAAGAGTTTGTCTAACTCCCAAAATTTAAAAACGGTTTGTCTATACTTTAAAAATCCTTTCAGGAAAGGCTTAATCACAATAGTTTTACTTTTTCTTACTCTTGGGGTGTTCTTGAATTTCTCTATCCATACAATATCCATAAAGCTCGTATCCTTTTCGTGTATATCGAACTTAGCGTAACCATGCGCTAACATATTTCGGTAAATGGAAAGTTCCGCTATCTCGTCAAAAATGCTTTTATAGGTGGTATAGTAGTCGTGATTGTACAGTGTCAATGCAGCTATGCACCTTTCTAATTTACCTCCCATTTCCAACGGTAATTTCAATTTTAAAGTCTCTCTTTTTGTAGGGTCGCTTTCCTCACACTTAGCAATTGTTCTATCCATAAAAAACTCACACTCGGTAGCTACTGATAGGTATATACCCCTAACCTTACTTTCAAGCCCAAGCATGTCAAGGTAAAATCCGTATTTACTCATAATTATTCAAGTTTTCAAGTAGTGATGGTGTACCTACAATTACTGCTAACAATTGTATTTCTGTATTTTTTCATATCTTCGCTGAATGAATACAACAGAGATACTCAAAGCACTCGATGCCGATAAGCATGATAAGTACAAGCAGATAAAGCCACTTCTCAAAGGACTAACCGTTTCACAAGCCGTTAGTGTTTTAGAATACACGGTCATGCAGATAAAAAAGGACGTGGTTATTTCCTGATTAAAAACCAGAGCGTTCATTTTCATCGTTTGCATCCATTCTTTCAATAAGCCTATCATTAGAGCGATTCAGCTCTTCTAAGGCTTGTTTTATCTCAACCATAAGTTCATAGTATGAACTAATAGTCTCACGTACATTATTGATACTCGTTGTCAATTCCGTAACATCTTTCTTTAAGCTATCCATAGTTATTATTTTCTGTGAGGGTATTCCTACAATTACTGCTAACGAAGTATTGGCGCAGTAGCAAAATCAAAGTGCATAAGATGAAATTGATAACCTTCCGTTGCTATTGCGCCAATACTTTTCTTGTGTGTACTTTAAAAAGTTTTATTTTTGTTGATAAAAAATGGAAACAGTAAACTTCATAAACCTGTCTTTTTGTGGTACAGATAGCAAGTCAGAAGAAAGGCTTAAAGTAAATCAAAAGCGTCTTGAAAGTTTTTTACAGCAAGCAAGTGAACAAGGTTTTATACCTCAAAGATGGGAGGGAGAATATGTACAGAAGAACCCAAAAGAAGGTATAAATCAATCTCATAGAAAAATAGTTTTGTGGGCAAAAGAAAATAACTTAGAAAGAGTTTTTATTGCAGAAGATGATTTAATAGCAACGTGTCCTAATAGTTGGAAGTACTTTTTAGAATGTGTAAATATTTGTCCATCTTATGACTGTTTTTTTGCAATTACATATACATGCAACAAGCAAGATGGCAATAGAATATTGGGTGATTTTAGTGGCGGAACAAGTCTATGGTGCTGCCATAATCGTTTCTATGATACCTTCATAAACCTTTCTAGTGGTGATACAAAACAACCAGATAACTACCATGTTGATCGCAAATTAGGCGAAATTTCTAAAAATTATGAAATGTATGTATGCCCCGAAATACCATTCATTCAAAGTGGCGGCTATTCAAATCAACTTAACAGGCACATGACATACGAGGCTTACTTAGTCGGAAGAAAGATATACGGTAGAACAGAGCATATCTATAAAGATGGTATTTGGAGTAGTTAATTTTGTAGAGTAATATTATTTCATTAATTTTGTCACAACGAAAAGGGCTTGGCGAAGGATGGGAGTTAGGTATTCTAATCTTTCAAACCGAAGCTAATACCCCCTGAAAAAGATGAAGATAACAACCTAAGCTGAATAAATAAATTTCAGCCGGAACAAAAGGTGAAGCAAAGAGATACTGTTGAAGATTACAACTTCAAGCCCCTTCTTTTGCCAAACCACATGTTAGCAGTAGTTGTTCTTCTCTCGGCGTATCTGCACTTTGTCAACCGAAATACAACCTCAAAAAGACGACAATTTGATAGATGAAAAAGCTAAAGAAGTTATTTCAGTTTTAATCGGATTGTCAAAAGTCGAAGTGGAAACTGTTTTTACAGTAGTTAATATATTGCTCAATCAGAGTTACCGTGTTTCAGTGCAGCAAGGTGCAAGCTAAGGTCGTCGAAATCGCAATTAGCAACAATAGCTTCTCCGTTAGTCATGGCTATATGAGACCATGTTTTACTTGAATTGACTACAGAAACTATTTGCTTTTTGTTTAAAATGGCTGTTGAGTTGCTTTCGGTTTTTACTTCATAAAAAAGCGAACTAATGTTGTTTGTACTCATTTTTTATTATTTATTTTTATGGTTAATGAAATAATTTCTCTCTTTACAGATAATGGATTTGAGCAAGTCTCGTGCAATGAAGAAGGAACTGTCAAGTCCGATAATTGGTTTTTCAGGAAGATAGGCATTTTTGAGTTTAGAGCCTTTGTTTTGCATGAAAGTTTGCCAATGTTGTTCTCTTTTGAAAACTATCTTAACGATGAAAAATTAGATGAAGAATTTAGTCGTGTATTACTTAGAGAAGTAAATGACATAAGTTTCTTTCTATCCAGAGCTTTTCAGTATAATGCTGCCCTCAATGACGTAATCTTTAAGAACCCCCAACTCTCTTATTCTTCTCTCGCAAACGTAGATGTGTCCTTATTTAAAGCATAAATAGCAGATATGAAAATAGATCAATCAATTCAGAAGCCAAATTCTCAAACAACACTTTTATTCAAATGCTTTCTTAAAGATTTCATGGAGTCTATCAAAGCCAATCCAAACAAACTCTTAGAACTTGTCGAACAAGGTAAAATGAGTAAGATGAATCAATACTTCAAAGAGGACAATGGCTTTTGTCTTCAAATGGAGGACATAAGATGCTTATACAATGAAGCGTTATCGAATATGGGGTTCATTCCATCTCCATCGTAATCCATAACTACGGCTACTCTATAACCATGTTGCGGAAACTGTAAATACAGTTCTTCATTAGCATCTGGGTCATTTTGATAGTTGTATCGGTATTGAGTTCCAAATTCAGGGCAGTCATTTGGCTGAATAACTACATCAACAATTTCACAATTACTCTTTGGGTCTATCACTCCAATAAGAGGTAAACATTCATCTCTTAATGTTGTCAACTCTGTTATTTCATTCATGTCTATTAAGTTTTAGTGGGTATGCTGTCTTGTCCTGAAATAGGTTGACCATTTTTGAATAAAATTTGTTGTAGGTTTTCTTAGTTTTTTCTTGCTCTAAAAAATGAAGTTGCTTTGATGAAAGTGGGGTAATGTTTTTACCCCTACTTCATTTTTCAGTGCG
>JANMZN010000385.1:0-3416 GCA_031383285.1 Segetibacter sp. | reverse complement strand
TTTCCCCTTTACCCATTATTTTTTGATATTCGAAAGCTGCTGAACAAACCTGATCCGGAAACCATTTTTAAATCGAAGCATAAGTTTTGTTGCTTTGTTGTTTCTAATAAAAACTGCAAAATCAGAAACGATTTTTTTCACCTGCTATCGAAGTATAAGAAAGTAAATTCAGGTGGCAGATACCTTAACAATGTAGGAGGATCGGTACCGGATAAATTAGCATTTATCCAAGATTATAAATTTGTTATTGCATTCGAGAATAAAAGTTCACCGGGGTATATCACTGAGAAAATTATTGAACCAATGAGGGTCCAATCGGTTCCTATTTATTGGGGTGATTGGGAAGTTGGGAAAGATTTCAATGCAAATAGTTTTGTAAACATTCATGATTTTTCATCACTTAAAGAAGCAGTAAAATATATTATTAAGCTAGACTATGATGACGATGCATACAAGAAGATGTTGGCCGAACCATGGTTAATTAACAATAAGGTAAATGAAGATTTTCTTGAAGATTCTTTGTTGAAAAAATTGGTGTCGGTCATTGATAATCGAAACGAGTTATTGAAAAACCCTTTGGCTCAAGAGGGTGCAGTAGCTGCCATTATTGATAGAATAAACCGAAAGTTGAAAGGAGAGCGTACTTTTTATTAAATCAATGGGTTATTAGCTTTGTTCAATACCATTTTTGCACCTGATTACTTTATTTTTTACCACTTCTTCATAAATACTGTAGTTGTAATTTTCTCTGCTTTTTGATTCTAGTGGATGATGAATGTGAAAGCAAACGGCCGTCATCTTTAATTGCTTTCTTTTTATACCAAAATTTACTAACCGAGCAGCTAACTCAATGTCTTCATGTCCCCAACTCAGCAAATCATTGTTATAACCATTAACGGATATAAAATCTTTTTTCCAAAAGGCGAAATTGCAGCCCCTTAGGTCATTGGTTTTGTAAGGATCGCCATGAAAAAACGGGCTAAGCAATGTACAGCGAGTGGAGTTAATTCTTGATTTTACACCGCTCATCAGCGAGTGAATGTGTATGTTTTTTGTTTTAAAAATCTGCTTGGATTTTTTTTCTGTAAGCCTACCTCTGCTTCCTTTTATAAAATATCCCGGACTACTGTTTTCTAAGTGATCTTTTATAAAAGAAGGATGTAAAATGATGTCTCCATCTATCTGAATAATGTAATCCCCACTTGCATTTCTAAGTGCTTCGTTTAAGATGAGTGTTTTTCTAAAACCTATATCCTCCTGCCAGAAATGCTTTATGGGGATAGAAAACTTTGGTCTAAAGCTGTCAATAAGTTCTTTAGTCTCTACCTTAGATCCGTCATCAGCTATTAATATTTCATCGGGCAACAATGCCTGTTCCAAGACACTTGATAATATGAGTTCAAGCGCCTGAGGCCAATTGTATGTAGATATTAGTAAAGATGAAGTGTGGCGCATGACTACAAATGTTTATCAATGCCATTAACACAAAATGTTCTTTTTTCTTCTATTGCGGCATAAAACTCAGCTTCATTCTGCTTCAGATTGGGTTTTGTATTCTCAGGATGCCAGATATGAAAACATATGCCGCCCATTTTTATAAACCTTTTTTTATACCCTTTATTCAGCATTCTCACTACAAACTCTTTGTCTTCAGGACCCCAACCAACAAAGTTCTCATTATATCCATTTACCATTATGGCGTCATCTCTCCAAAATGCCATATTGCAGCCATGTATTTCATAGGGCTCACTTTTTTTATAATTATGCTCAAATAGCTTCCATGCCACCGGGAGATGTATAGCGCTTAACCTGTTTGTTATTCCCCGCGATAAATAAGAAAGATTTACTTTTTTGTGCCACAAAATCTGATCTGATGTTTTTTCGTTGATATAGCTTCGGCTAGCCCTAACAAACGTTCCTTTCTTTGCGAACGCCAGGTGGTCTTTAATAAAGTGTTTATGAATGATAATATCCCCATCTATCTGAATAATATAATCTGAGCTTGCTCTTGCAATTGCTTTGTTCCTTATTTCTGCCAGCCTAAAACCATTGTCCTCGTGCCAAACATGAATGAATGGTATTTTAAAGATGCCTTTATATTGTTCAACAAGTAATTGGGTAGGCACCTTGGACCCATCATCAGCTATTATGACTTCATCGGGCATTACAGATTGGGCAAGTACACTTTTTAGTGTAATCTCCAATTCTTCCGGCTTATTGTAGGTGGATATGATTAATGCTGTTGTAGGGTTATTCATCAAGAAATTTTAGTTTCACCAATGTCAAATAATTTTATAATTCTTAAAATCAAAAAGCCTTTTACCTGTTTTCTTTTCGAACCAATACAAAAACCTGTCTTTTTTTGAAAACCGTCGGATAGCGGGGTCCAATTCTACCTTCCAACTTTGATTATTCACTCGCTGCTTCATTACAAAAGGGTGTGAGCCGGTGAATTTCTCCAATGAATCATAATCTTCAAAATTAAAGATTTCATTGGCATGAACTTCAGGTTGGTATCCTTTTGATTGCTCATTCCAAAACTGGCTAACTTCCAGCATTTTCTTTTTCATTTGTTCGGGGCTTTTTACCCAGCCATAATGATATATGAAAGAATTTATTAATTTAACTTTTAGCTTTTGCCGGCCTTTTCTAAAACCTTGTGCATCCTTATAGGCACTAATTTTTTTATCATTTTTAATTATTCTTACTTCTTTGTTATACCATTTTCTACTATCGCCTACATAATCATAGGTGCCATAGAAATGAAGGTATTTAAAAAGCAATCCCTCCACCTTTTTATCGTCTTTATATTTATTGCAAGCTTCCAATATGGCAGGATAGTCTTTTTCATGTACCGCTTCGTCTGCCTGAATATAAAATGCCCACGTACTTTCAGGATCAATAAGTTTGAATGCCTTGTCTGTTTCTACAGCCAATACTTTGCCGCCTTTTTTTAGTAGCGGGTCCCACGTACTGTGGTGTATTTTTATTTTATCGTCATTAATGCTTTTAATATGTCCTACTGTATCATCGGTACAGTCTCCTACCAGCACAATCATTTCATTTACCAAGGGCAATATAGAAGTTATAGCCTCGCGGATTGGATAATCATTAATGATTGCATTTCTTATAATCGTAAAACCGGAGATCTTCATTCGGTACCTTTAATTTTCAAAGTACGCCCTTTTTTCTTACTATTTTTTAAACAAAACTGTGTAACATGCTTTGGTTTTTGATAATTATCTTTAACCTTCTAAAAGTAGTTAACCCAATGGTAGCTTTTGTAAACAACACTTTTGTAGATGAGCTAGAAGCCAAAATTGGAATCAATGACCTGGCCATTCAAAGGGGTTATGGTGTTTTTGATTTTTTCAGGACCCAACATTATGTACCGCTGTTTTTAGACGATTACCTGG
>JANMZN010000384.1:0-2977 GCA_031383285.1 Segetibacter sp. | reverse complement strand
ATAATGGTAAATATGGGCATTTATCAATTTAACTTTTAGCTTTTGCCGGCCTTTTCTAAAACCTTGTGCATCCTTGTAAGCACTTATCTTTTTGTCATTTCTAATTATTCTTACTTCTCTGTTATACCATTTCCTGCTATCACCCACATAGTCATAGGTGCCATAGAAATGCAGGTATTTAAAAAGCAATCCGGCTACCTTTTTATCGTCTTTATATTCAGGCAGACGAAGCGGTAAATGAGAAAGACTATCCTGCCATATTGGAGGCCTGCAATAAATATAAAGACGATAAAAAGATAAGTGCTTACAAGGATGCACAAGGTTTTAGAAAAGGCCGGCAAAAGCTAAAAGTTAAATTGATAAATGCCCATATTTACCATTATGGTTGGGTGAAAAGCCCTGAACAAATGAAAAGGAAAATGCTGGAAGTGAGCCAGTTTTGGAATGAGCAATCAATAGGGTACCAACCCGAGGTTCATGCCAATGAAATCTTTAATTTTGAAGATTATGATTCATTGGAGAAGTTTACCGGTTCACACCCTTTGGTTATGAAGCAGCGAGTGGATAATCAAAGTTGGAAGGTAGCATTGGACCCCGCTATCCGAAGGTTTTCAAAAAAGGACAGGTTTTTATATTGGTTCGAAAAGAAAACAGGCAAAAGACTTTTTGATTTTAAGAATTATAAAATTATTTGACATTGGCGAAACTAAAATTGCTTGATGAATAACCCTACAACAGCCTTAATCATATCCACCTACAATAAGCCGGAAGTATTGGAGATTACACTAAAAAGTGTACTTGCCCAATCTGTCATGCCCGATGAAGTCATTATAGCTGACGATGGGTCCAAGGTGCCTACCCAATTACTCGTTGAACAATATCAAGGCATCTTTAAAATACCATTCATTCACGTATGGCACGAGGATAATGGATTTAGACTGGCAGAGATAAGAAATAAAGCACTCGCCAAAGCAAGTACAGATTATATTATTCAGATAGATGGCGATATTATTATTCACAAACACTTTATTAAAGACCACCTGGCGTTCGCCAAGAAAGGCACGTTTGTTAGGGCTAGCCGAAGCTATATCAACGAAAAAATATCAGATCAGATTTTGTGGCACAATAAAGTAAATCTTTCTTATTTATCGCGGGGAATAACAAACAGATTGAGTGCCATTCATTTCCCAAATGCGTGGGGACTTTTTGAAAATAATTACAAAAAGAATGAGCCTTATGAAATACACGGGTGCAATATGGCATTTTGGAGAGCTGAAGCCATATCGGTAAACGGGTACAATGAAAACTTTGTAGGGTGGGGTCCGGAGGACAAGGAATTTGTAGTAAGAATGCTGAATAAAGGGTATAAAAAAAGGTTTATAAAAATGGGCGGTATATGTTTTCATATTTGGCATCCGGAAAATACAAAGCCCAATCTGAAACAAAATGAAACTGAGTTTTATGCCGCAATAAAAGAAAAAAGAACATTTTGTGTTAACGGCATTGATAAACATTTGTAATTCATGCGCCCAACTTCATCCTTACTTATATCTACTTACAATTGGCCACAGGCGCTTGAACTTATACTATCAAGTGTATTGGAACAGGCATTGTTACCCGATGAAATATTAATAGCTGACGATGGATCCAAAAGTGATACGAAAGAACTCATTGACAGTTTTAGACCCAAATTTTCTATTCCCATCAAGCATTTTTGGCAGGAAGATAAAGGTTTTAGAAAAACACTCATCTTAAACGAAGCGCTTAGAAATGCAAGCGGTGATTACATCATTCAAATAGATGGTGATATCATTTTGCATCCTTCATTTATAAAAGATCACTTAGACAATTGTAGTTCGGGCTACTTTATTAAAGGAAGCAGGGGCAGGCTTACAGAAAAAAAATCCAAGCAGGTTTTCAAAACAAAGAACATCCACATCTACTCGCTGATGAGTGGTGTAAAATCAAGAATTAACGCTACGCGATGTACATTGCTCAGCCCGTTTTTTCATGGAGATCCCTACAAAACCAATGACCTTAGAGGTTGTAACTTCGCCTTTTGGAAAAAAGACTTTATGTCGGTCAATGGGTATAACAATGATTTACTCAGTTGGGGTCACGAAGACATTGAATTGGCCGCTCGATTAGTCAATTTTGGCATTAAAAGAAAGCAATTAAAGATGACCGCGGTTTGCTTTCATATTCACCATCCTTTAGAATCAAAAAGCAGAGAAAATTATAACTACAGCGTTTATGAAGAGGTGGTTAAAAATAAAATAATCAGGTGCAAAAATGGTATTGAGCAAGACAAGTAACTCATTTTTTAATAAAAAGTACGCTCACCTTTTAGCTTCCTGTTTATTCTATCCATAAAAGCAGCTATTGCACTTTCCTGAGCCAAAGGGGTTTTCAATAACTCGTTTCGATTATCAATGACTGACACCAATTTTTTTAGCAATGAATCTTCAAGAAAATCTTCATTTACCTGATTGTTAATTAACCATGGTTCAGCCAACATCTTCTTGTATTCATCGTCATCATTGTCTAGCTTAATAATATATTTTACAGCATCCTTAAGTGATGAAAAGTCATGAATGTTTACAAAACTATTTGCATTGAAATCTTTGCCAACCTCCCGATCGCCCCAATAGATAGGAACCGATTGGACCCTCATGGGTTCAATAATTTTCTCGGTAATGTACCCCGGCGAACTTTTATTCTCGAATGCAATAACAAATTTATAATCATGAATAAATGCTAATTTATCGGGTACAGGTCCACCTACATTGTTAAGATATCTTCCTCCTGAATCTACTTTCTTATACTTGGATAACAAGTGAAAAAAATCGTTTCTGATTTTGCAGTTTTTATTAGAAACAACAAAGCAACAAAACTTATGCTTCGATTTAAAAATGGTTTCCGGATCAGGTTTGTTCAGCAGCTTTCGAATATCAAAAAATAATGGGTAAAGGGGAAA
>JANMZN010000357.1:0-19373 GCA_031383285.1 Segetibacter sp. | reverse complement strand
TGATTGATTCAAAATTATGAAAGGTTAGGGTTGAATGCATAACAGGTCCATATTTTTCAATGCATTGTCCTGATATAGTACTCATAAACAGCATGTAGATGCATATTAATGTGACTTGTTCGAATCTTGATCTACTCATTTTTACCCAGCGTTTTGCGTCTTTTTGTCCAGTATACAACTAAAACTATAAAACTTTGAAATGCCACCATTTGCCTAATTTAAAAAAAATCAAAAAAGAAAAGGCTCAGCAACTACAATTATAAATATGAAGCAAAAGCAACATCAATCACTAATAATAGCAATCAAAGCTGCATTCATATGTGTACAATCGGGGTTACAAAAAGATCACGAGGAGTGGGGGTTAAATCTCCAAAAATCAATTTGATAAAATGAAGATAGAGAAAAAAACTATACCTGTTTATACAAATGTTATTATTTTAATCTCATTTTAATTTGGTTAGGTATAAAGGCCGACTCGCCGGTTTGTCAATCCGCCTTCCTTGTCAGTCCGGCTTTCTTCGTTGCCTCTCCACTTTTCTGCATTGTCACTCCAACTTCCACATTGTCAATCCGCCTTTCTGCATTGTCATTCCGACTTAGGAGGAATCCCTTCCATCCGCTGTGAGTTGCCTCCTACGTCGGCAAGACAATGAGGAGAACCTACACTTTCTGCATTGTCATTCCGCCTATTGCTTTGTCATTCCGCCATCCACATTGTCATTCCGACGAAGGAGGAATCCCAACATACGCTGTGAGTTGCCTCCTGCGTCGGCAAGACAATGGGAGAGCGTTTGCTTTGTGCAAAGTCGTTTTCCTTGGTCATTATTTATTCATCCTTTCCTAAAATATCATTCTGCCTTTTACAAATGAAATTTTAATCAACCCACTCCCCGCGCAACATTACTTTGTCAATTAGATTATTGCCGAAAGAATAGGGCATATATACCAATGATGGTATGGGTTGGGTTATAATAAAATTGGCTTTTTTCCCTTTGTAAATAGAGCCGGCAATATCTTGTAGTTCCATAGCGCAGGCACCGTTTATAGTAGCGGCATTTATAGCTTCTTCGGGCAGCATTTTCATTTGTATACAACTAAGCGCTACTACAAAATTCATATTGCCTGAAGGTGAAGAACCGGGATTGTAATCGGATGCCAATGCTACAGCACAACCGGCATTGATGAGTTGGCGTGCGGGTTGGTATTGCATTCGCAAAAAGAAAGCCGCAGTAGGCAACATAGTACCAATTGTAGCCGATGCAGCAAGTGCTTGTATAGCTTTATCATCCATTGCTTCCAAGTGATCCACACTAACAGCCCCAACGGCTATGCCTGCCTCTACCCCACCCGAAACATGCAATTGATTGGCATGGATTTTTGGCTTCAATCCATATTGCATTCCGGCCTTGCAAATACGCTCAGTTTCTTGTGGCGTAAAAAATCCTTGTTCACAAAAAACATCTATATAGTCTGCTAGTTGCTCTTTTGCAATAGCGGGCAACATCTCATCAATAATCAAATTGATGTAGCCTTCCTTATCTTCTCTAAAATCTGCCGGTACAGCATGTGCACCCAAAAACGTTGCTTTTATTTCCGCATTAGAGTTTTGCTTCAGCCTTTTAATAACCCGCAACATTTTCAACTCACCTTCAACGCTCAATCCATACCCACTTTTTATTTCTATACATCCTGTACCCATGCGGATAACCTGTTGCAATCTTTTCAAAGACTGTTCATATAATTCGTCTTCGGAAGTGTCATTCAGCTTTCTTGCAGAGTTCAAAATACCACCGCCTTTTGCTGCTATATCGGCATAAGAAAGTCCGTTAATTTTATCTACATATTCATTTTCTCTACTCCCTGCAAAAACCAAATGCGTATGGCTATCGCACCACGAAGGCAATACAAACTTCCCTTCGGCATCATAAGATTCAGAAAAGGAAAAATGTGAATGAATAAGATCATCCATTTTACCAACTTCCGCTATATCCTCCCCTTCTATAATGATGTAACCGTTATCAATACAAGGCAGATCAGCCAACTCCTTTCCACGAAGTGGCGCTTTTCCTTCTCGTACGTTGATGATACTTTTTATGTTTGATATAAGTGTAGACATATTTTAGTGAGTTATTTGTTAGGAGAGAATGAACAGGGGACAGTAGACAGTAGTGAGTAGTCAGTGGACAGTAGTCAGTGGACAGTAGACAGTGGACAGTGGACAGTAGAAAGTAGTCAGTGGACAAGTAGTCAGTAGACAGGAGACATTAGTCTGAGATCAGTGGACAGGGGGCCGAGCTATGACTTCAATTACCTCCAATGACCTTCCTCCATGACCTCCATGACCTCCAATGACCTTCCATGACCTTCCATGACCTTCCTCCATGACCTTCCTCCATGACCTCCAATGACCTTTTTCCTTCATGACCTTTCCTCCAATGACCTTTCTCCCAATGACCTTCCTCCATGACCTTCTTCCATGACCTCCAATGACCTTTTTCCATGACTTCCAATGACCTTTTTCCTTCATGACCTTCCTTAATGACCCTCTTCCTCCCCCAATCTTTCTTCCAAATTCAATCCATGTTTTTTAGCGGTTTCTATGGCTATGTCATAACCTGCGTCTGCATGTCTGATCACACCCATTCCTGGATCGTTCCTTAGTACGCGTTTTAGTCTTGCTTCTGCTTCATCAGTACCATCGGCTACTATTACCATGCCCGCATGAATACTATAACCCATACCAACCCCACCACCATGGTGAAGGCTGACCCAACTTGCGCCACCTGCTGTATTTACCAATGCATTTAATATTGGCCAGTCAGCTACCGCATCCGAACCATCTAGCATGGCTTCCGTTTCACGATTGGGTGAAGCAACTGAACCAGTATCCAAATGATCTCTTCCTATTACTAAAGGGGCTTTTACTTTGCCAGTTCTTACGAGTTCATTAAAGGCCAATCCAGCCTTTTCTCTTTCGCCCTGACCAAGCCAGCAAATACGTGCAGGCAGTCCCTGAAAGGCTATTCTTTCCTTCGCCATTTTCATCCACCGGATCAGGCTTTCATTCTCAGGAAAAAGTTGCAAAATAACTTCATCTGTCACCGCTATATCATTGGGATCGCCGCTGAGTGCTGCCCATCTGAAAGGTCCCTTTCCTTCGCAAAACAATGGACGGATATAAGCGGGAACAAACCCCGGAAAATCGAATGCATGCTTTAGTCCCATTTCCGCTGCACGGGCTCTTATATTGTTGCCATAATCAAATGTAATGGCTCCTTTTTTCTGCAATTCCAGCATGAGTTCTACATGCAGTTTCATACTCTCGTATGCAAAGGCGATGTATCTGTCGGGATGTTGCTCTCTCAATACATTGGCCTCGTGATTGGTTAGGTTGTGAGGCACATATCCAATCAGTGGATCGTGAGCACTCGTTTGGTCGGTAAGGGTATCAACATGTATTTTTCTTTCTAGCAATCTTTCCAGTAAAAAAACAGCGTTGCAAAGCACACCAATACTTACGGCTTCCTTATTTTTTCGGGCTTCCAATGCACGATCTATTGCATCGTCTATTCCTATTATTTTTTCATCAAGATACCTCGTTTCTATTCGCTTATCAATACGCCATTCTTCTACTTCGGCCACCAGGCATACACCACCGTTCATAGTGATGGCAAGTGGTTGAGCTCCTCCCATGCCACCAAGACCGGCAGTTACATTGAGTGTGCCGCTTAGTGAACCACCAAAATGTTTATTGGCTACAGCAGAAAAAGTTTCATAGGTACCTTGCACAATTCCCTGGCTTCCGATGTATATCCAACTACCGGCCGTCATTTGACCATACATCATCAGGCCCCTCTTTTCCAGTTCGGTAAAATGCTCCCAAGTAGCCCAATTAGGAACGAGTTGGCTATTGCTGATAAGTACCCTCGGTGCATCTTTGTGTGTACGCATAATGCCAACCGGTTTGCCACTTTGAACTAGCAACGTTTCATCCTCTTCAAGGTCTTTAAGCGAAGCAATTATGCGATCCAGGCATTCAAAATTACGGGCAGCTTTTCCCCTTCCGCCATAGACTATCAATTCTTCCGGCCGTTCTGCTACGTCCGGATCCAAGTTGTTGAGCAACATGCGCAAGGCGGCTTCTTGTACCCAACCCTTACAGTTGAGCGTAGTACCCGTAGGTGTTTTATATTTTTCTGCACTATAACGTGGAGTGGCAATTTCAGACATATAGCAAGCTATTTAAAGTAATTGCAAATGTAAGAAGCTAATGGTGTGTTCAAAGATTATTTCATGGAAAAATTTGAATTGACAGCTCAAACAATTGGGACATTTACCTTTTTTCCTTATTAATTTTAAGTCAGATTAAAATAAATTAAAGTCCACTGTTCATCAATAGAATATAACCGAATTCTCTAAAGTGTGAAGTCCGTTTTTAGGTTGTACTCCTTAGCTTCCTTTAATGCTAGTAATTCAATTTCAGCTGACAAACGGAAGTCTGTTTGCTTTATTTTTTCAAGAAGAGGCTTAATAGATGAAATTATTCCATTGAGTTTAGCTTTGACAATTACACCAATTGTTCCTGTGAAAATTAAGCCAAGTTGGTCAGCAATTTTTCTAGCTTTATAGTCGTCTAAAATAATTGTACTGTTTGGCGTTTCAAGAGCCAAAGCTATTGCACTAGCTTCGCCTCTGTCAATTTGCATTTCCAATAGTAGCAATCTATACTTATCTTTCACAGTTACTATCTCAACCCATTCAGGAAGTGTTTCACCGTATTCATTTGCAATATCAACCGTTGTTAGAATTTGCCCGTAAACTTTATGTAATAGCTCAAGTTCGCCAATATTTGTCAGAATAATAAAACAACTGGTATCTGAAATAATTGTCTTATGCATTTGCGACATCCCTAGATAAATCTGGTGCAGGAAAATTGAATATAGACACCCCATAGCTACCAAGCAATTCAGCAAAAGTCCGCTTAGTCAAGCCTGCAACTTCTGCCGCTTGTCCGAGAGAAAGTCTACCTTGTTCGTAGAGACGAGTTGAAACAAGCATCGCAAGGTCTCGGTTATCTACATCTACGGAGTCTGGTATATTTAGTGTCAATGTTTTCATAGTCCAAATATAATATTTTTAAAGGTCTATTCAAAGTATTTGCGTTTTTTAGTTCCATCAATCACTTATTTCACCCATGATACTTTTACTTTCTCTACATCTCTGGAATTTGGACCTACCATGATTTCAAAATCTCCAGCTTCCCAATCATACTTGAGGTCGTAGTTATAAAATTTGAGGTCTTGGGGTGTAATAACGAATGTGATAGTTTTAGTTTCTCCCGCTTTCAGTTTTACTTTTTTGAATCCTTTCAGTTCTTTTACAGGACGTGTACTACTACCCACTACATCGCGAATGTATAACTGAACGATTTCTTCACCAGCTACAGATCCACTATTGGTAACATCAACAGAGGCCGTTATTCTTTGATTGCCTATTGCAGTTGTGTCATTTATGCGAATGAAACTGTAACTAAAAGTTGTGTAGCTTAATCCATAACCAAAAGGATAAAGCGGATCATTGTTAACATCCGTGTAATTGCTTTTGAATTTCTCAAACCACTTTCCTTCAGGCAATGGTCTGCCTGTATTTTTGTGATTGTAATAGAGGGGCACTTGCCCAACATTCTGCGGCCAGGTAGCAGACAATTTTCCTGATGGATTCACATCACCAAACAATACATCTGCTATAGCTGCACCCGCTTCACTTCCACCAAACCAAACATTGAGAATGGCAGGAATATTTTCATTCTCCCATTTGATTGATAATGGCCTACCCGTAAATAAAACGAGGACGACAGGTTTGCCCGTTGCAAGCAATGCCTTGAGCAATTCCCTTTGATTTTCGGGAATATTAATATCTGTACGGCTAGAACACTCACCGCTCATTTCTGCGGCTTCGCCCAAAGCTGCTACAATTACATCTGCCTGGTTGGCGGCTGCTACTGCTTCGGCTATCATTTCAGATTCCGGACGTGCATCGCGATAAGTGTTTTTTCCAAAAATTGCAGCTCTTTCATCCAATTTTGGATCTGTATAAATGTTTGCTCCTCGTGCCTGAATGATCTTGACATCGGAAGCTACACTTTGTATGCCTTCAAACAATGTGATTGATTTAGAAAAATCAGCTGCAACGCTCCAGGTACCCGGCATATTTTCCTTGTTATTGCCCAATGGTCCTATCAAAGCAATAGTACCCGATTTTTTTAATGGTAATACATTCCCCTGATTTTTTAATAGCACAAATGTTTTGGTAGCTATTTCTCTGGCCACTTTACGGTTTTCATCCGTGTAGACATCTGTTTTAGAACGAGCAATATCGCAATAACGGTAAGGGTCATCAAATAAACCAAGCATATATTTAGCCTCCAAAATTCTTCGGCAAGCTTGGTCAATTTCTACTTGCGTAACTTTTCCTTCAGCCAAAGATTTTTTCAGTGTGTTTAAAAAACCCGAAGCAACCATATCCATATCTACCCCTGCCCTGAGTGCTAAAGAGGATACTGTTTCCAAATTCCCCATTCCGTGGTACATCATTTCTTCGATAGCAGTATAATCAGTAACAACAAATCCTTTAAATCCCCATTGTTTTCGCAGCACATCTGTCATCAGCCATCGGTTGCCGGTAGCAGGTATGCCGTCCACTTCATTAAAGGAAGTCATTACGCTACCACAACCTGCATCTAAAGCTGCTTTGTATGGCGGAAAATATTCATTGTACATTCTTACGCGACTCATGTCTGTAGTATTATAATCTCTACCGGCTTCGGCAGCACCATACAATGCGAAGTGTTTAAGGCAAGCCATTATAGTGTTGTTGCGAGCCAGATCGTCGCCTTGGTAGCCTTGTACCATTGCCTTAGCAATAAGAGAACCAAGATAAGGATCCTCTCCACTGCCTTCAGCTATTCTTCCCCAACGAGGGTCACGGGCAATATCAACCATTGGAGAAAATGTCCAACAGATGCCATCGGCACTAGCTTCTTTTGCTGCTATGCTTGCCGATAGTTTTATAGACTCCATATCCCAACTCGATGACAGTGCAAGCGGAATTGGAAAAACTGTCTGATAACCATGTATGACATCCATTCCAAAAAGCAGGGGAATCTTCAGGCGACTTTCTTCAACTGCAATTCTTTGTACTTCCTTTATTTTTTCAACGCCCTTAATGTTGAACAACCCACCAACTTTTCCTTCTTTTATTTTGGATGAAATATCTGAACTTGACGCTTGTCCTGTGGTGATATCTCCAGCTGCTGGAAGGTTTAACTGACCAAGTTTTTCATCCTGATTCATTTGCTTCATCAAACCATCTACAAAAGCTTTCATTCTAATATCTTCTACAGAAGATTTACGTTGACCGTTCACAATGAAAGTGCTGAATACAACAACTGTCACCAAAAAAACTCTAAAATATTTCATCATGTTTCCTTTTCTAAAAGTTAAGCAAATTCTTATCCTTTGAATAGCAATAATAAGCAAATTTCTACCTGCTATTTAACCAAGGGCTATTAAATTCAAGTTTTCTCAATCCGTTTTTGATTTCTGGACAACTCATAAACAACTTCCAAAGCAAACCTGTTCTATAGTTTTCAATCATTACAACAATAGGACCTTGGTCTATTGCTAAATAGGATTTTGCATACCAGTTTCTACTTTCATTGTAAGAATCTACAAAACCATACTTTCCCCAAATCTTGTTTCCAAGCACATCGTAAAAATACCGAAGTGCAGCCATGGATTTATTGGTCGTGTAAGGGAATGCAGACAACGCCGCAGTAGGTGAGATGACACCTAAATCTTCTGTAGGTGAATGTGCATTATAACCTTCATGATTATCGCTTGCAGTAAGGCCCCAGCTATTGGGTCCATACCCTTTAAAACGATTTGGGTTTCTCACGGCATGCTCGTAGTTAATGAGTGTGTGATTTACATTTTGCTCCCAATAGTCTGCGTATTGATCTTTTAATCCATGAGGATCTAAACCTAAAAATGAATACTGTGAAAAAAATAAAGGTCCGCCAAAGTCAAATCCAAGCTGAAGTTTATAACCATAAAATGATTTGCCGTTAATAAAAAAATTACTCTTTGCCCACCCATTGTGATAAACCGCGGCACTAACGGGGTATCTATCAGCAGAAGCAGCCAAAACATAGGTAATAAGTGCTTCATTGTAACCATGTAGCGGGAAGTTCATTGCCCAATCATTGTTTGGCGACCAATGCCAATACAAAACTTCTTCTCCTTTAGTAAACCAATTCCACTCAATTTCATTCCACAAAGAATTGATGCGATTTCTAACTTCATCCTCAACATTGTTGTTGTTATTAAAGTATTGCCTTGCACATAAAAGGCCTTGAAACAGATAAGCCGTTTCTACCAAATCTGCACCATCATCTTTTCTACTAAAAGGAATCACTTTTCCTGTAGCACCGTTTAACCAATGAGGGAAAACGCCATGATAAGAATTTGCCTTCGATAGAAAGGTCAATATTTTGCGAATTTGTTTGCATGCTGTGTCACGGCTAATCCATTTTCTTTCTGCAGCCACTAGTATGCCCATGATGCCAAAGCCTGTGCCTCCCGTTGTTACTACTTCATCTCCATAATTAAACGAATTATTGCTTCTTTCTCTAGCCATACCCGACACAGGATGCGCAAAATTCCAAAAGTATTTGAAGGTTTGTTTTTGTACAAGTTCTACAAGATTGGAATCAGAAATATTTTTTACCAAAGAGGCATGATAAATATCGGGATGCTCAGCTACACCATTTTGCGATTTACAAATACTTCCACAAAAAATTATTATTAAGAAAAGGATAAAACCTTTATTTAATTTCATATAGATTGATGGTTAAATAAGTTTAACTGATTAAAGATACTTGCATGAATGTAGCAAAAAAGAAAAAATTATAAATGAGGTCCTGAAAAGCCAAGGCTTCTCATGCCCGTTTTAATTTCCGGGCAGCTCATGAACAGATCCCACAACAATCCGCTTCTGTAATTCTCAATCATTATTAATATTGGGCCTTGATCTATAGCTAGAAAAGAGTCAGCAAACCATGGTTCATGAAGTGAAAAAGCGTCCACAAAACCATATTCCTTAAATAATTTATCTCCAAGCTTATAATAAAAAAATTTCAATGCATTCATAGACTGAACTGGTGTATATGGAAAGGAAGAAAGTGCTGCTGTAGGCGAAAGAACACCATTGTCATTATTCGGTTCATGTACTTTGTATCCAAACTTAAAATCATCACTTGCCGTGAGCCCCCAACATGATTCACTATAACCATAGTATCCTTGCGGATTGGCTTTGCAATAGTTGAAGTTTATTTGGGTATGTGCAGTATTTTGCGTTTTATAATTTGCATATGCATCCACTAAATCAGTAGGATCTATACCAAGAAATGAATAATGAGCGAAGAATAGTGGACCTCCGGCAGCAGGCCCAAGCGGAAGTTGAACACCATAATATGAATTGCCATTTACTAGAGCACCATTAGAAGCCCATCCCTGATCATAGACGGTTTTTGGCACTGAATGGGAACTTGAAGAAGCCGCCAATACATAGGTAATTAAACATTCGTTCCAGCCTTTTATCTGCACATTTATATTCCAATTATTAGTTTGACTCCAATGCCAATACAACACTTGCTCGTTGTTCTTTCTAAACCAGTCCCACTCTACATTGTTGCAAATGCTATTGATGCTATTTCTCAAACTTTGTTCTGCAGTGGAGCTTCCATTAAAAAATTGCCTTGCCGTCAGCAATCCTTGTACCAGATAGGAAGTTTCTACCAAATCTGCACCATCATCAAATTGACTAAATGGAACAACCTGTCCGGTAACCCCATGAAGCCAATGCGGAAATGCCCCATGAAACTTTTGTGCTTTAATTTCAAGAAATGTAATAATTTTTTGCATTCTCGCCAGCCCCTGTGTTTTGGTTATGAAGCCTCTACTAATGCCTGTGATAATAGCCATCAGTCCAAACCCAGACCCACCGGAGGTAACTACATCACCGGAAGTATTTCTTTCTCGTGCTAAACCTGATATAGGATGACCAAAATCCCAGAAGTATTTGAAATGCTGCTTCTGCACAAGTGTTAGCAATTGCTCATTGGTAACTACAGGAAATTTATTGGAAGAGTCTATAACGGTTAATAAATTAATAAACGCATTTGTCTTAAATGGACCATTATCCTTTGATGTAAGATTGGTTGAGATTGTAATACCATTCTTTGAGTGATAATCCAACTTTGAAGCTGGAACAAGTACAATTGTGCTGTCGTTGTCTGCGTATGACAAGTTGTATGAAATGTTTACACCACTCGCATTTTTAAAGGCTACAGCCCCTGATACAGATAGGCGGTTTACAGCACTGGTAAATGATACTTTTACAATTGGCAGCGTACTTACTCCATTGTAGTTGGTGCCATTGTTAAAACCATCAACCTCTATATTGGCAATGCCAATTTCTGGTGGCGTAGGAATTATTGCATCGGGACTTTTTTTGCAAGCTGAAAGTACAAAACAAATGAAACCTGCAAAAATGATATTTTTCATAAAAAAGAATTAATCACATTTCAAAAGGATAGCTGAAATATTATTTAGTTACTTAAAAATTAAAGTTGCTATGGAATGCGGAAGGCTCATAACCTCAGCTGCTTTACCATCAACCCAAAGAAAATAAGGTACACGTTGATTGCTTTGATTCATAACTACAACAACATTTTTACCTTCCTTATTTTTAAACGCAGTAGTTAACAATTGGCTTCTGCTAGACACACTAGAAATGCGTTTAGCCCCCGGACGAATAAATTTAGAAAAATGCCCAATGTAGTAGTACGCATTCATGTAATAAAGCTTGTTTGTATTTACATCCCCATGAATAGGCGAAAAGCAAAAATTGCCAACATGATTTGGTCCGCCATTTTCATCAAGTAGAACATTCCAATCAGTCCATGCAACAGATCCATTGTTGAAGTCATGAATCATAGATTCTCCATACCGCTCACCGTATTTCCAATCATCAATTTGTTTCAAATTAAATGGTCCATTACATCCTTCAGTAAAGAACAATGGCTTTTCGGGAAAAGCATCACCTACTCTTTTTATATTTTCAAACATTTGCTTACCTCCACTCCAGTCTTCATACCAATGAAAACCTATTCCCCATACATATTTAGCTGCCTCCGCATCCTTTAATAATGTAGTCGCACGTTGAAAAATTAAATCTCTGTTGTGATCCCACATAATAATTTTTCTTGTACCCAATCCTTCTTTTTTTAGCGTAGGTCCTAAATTATTTTTAAGAAAATCACGTTCTTGTTCTGCTGTAAAAATGCAGGACTCCCAATTCTGTTTTGCCATAGGCTCGTTTTGAATGGTCATTCCCCAAACAGGAACGCCTTCCTGTTCGTATGCCCTTATGAACTTGACAAAATAATTTGCCCATGATTGATAAAACGCAGGCTTTAACTTACCACCTTGAAGCATGCTATTGTTGTCTTTCATAAAAGCAGGTGGGCTCCAGGGACTAGCAAACAAAGTTAGCTTACCACCAGCCGTAGCAATCGCTTGTTTTAACAAAGGGATTCGATACAATTTATCGTGAGCAATAGAAAAGGTTTTCAATTCCCTATCTCCCTCTGCTACATATGTGTAACTGGCACTTGAGAAATCGCAACTGTGAATATTGGTTCTTACCAAAGTATAACCTATACCCTTTGTTGGATCAAAATAAGCATCCAAAATTTCTTTCTGCCTATCCTTATTTAACTTGGCAAATACCTCTGCAGAAGCATCCGTGATGGCACCACCAATGCCAATAAATGATTGAAATGTTTTAGATGGATCAACAAAAACACAAACTTGATTTTCTGTAGGTTGTCCAAAAGTTTTAAAGTGCAATGTATCAGTTAATGTAAGTCTTAAACTAGAACTATCTGCAGTAGTATAAACAATCAACCCTTTCTCTCCATTTTTAATTGCCGACAATTCCATTTTTTTTGGTTGCGCTACTAATGAAATTGGAAAGACTAAAATTGCAAAAATAAATTTCTTCATTGCTTAGTATTCTTACTAAAGTATAAATAAAAAAGGGCTGCCATCAACAATATGAAGCAGCCCCCTAAATAATAATTACAATAGAACTATCTTCCCGCCTTGCCTAATTTAAACAAAGCAGTGATGTCTGCATCGGGCAATAATTTATCCCAAACGCGTATTTCATCTAATTTACCATTAAAAGGAACAGTCCATAGATCACTTGAAACCGTTTTGCCAGGTATGTTATTGTACCATCCACCAATGATAACTTCACCTGCGGTAAATTTGAATGCAGATCCTCTGTTTTCGAAATTCTTATTGCTCACCATTACACTATCAACATAAATCCTAAAAACGCTTTGCGTACCTGTGCCACCGTTAGGATTATAAGTTGTAACGATGTGAGCCCAATTTCCAGTTCCAGATTTTTTTACAATTTGAAAGTCGGTACCTGCAACGCCATAATTGTTGATATTATCTTGCGTACCACCACCCAAGTCTTTGTAAATTGACTTCACTACCATTGTATCGGAAGAGAACTTATACTGTCCTGCTTCCACCATACAAGTTACGTTTCCAAAAAGTTGACCAGGAATGGCACTCTGAAAATAAGAATAAGGAACGTTCATAGGTAAGGTTGGAGAACTGCCGGTATTTTTTACCTGCACCCAAGCACTAATAGTAAATCCTGTGCTTGTTTGTAATTTGGCAATATTACTTGGATAATACAATGCACCATTCGTCAAACTAATACCTTTCCCTTTAACCCCGTCAGTAGCTGCTACTGTTCCAACAGTTGTAGAAGGTCCTGCACCAGACTTACTTTCCTTATTATTGTCATCAAACGACCAATAACCCTTGAGGTTTGCAGCACCTACTTCATCAGAATTGTTGTAACCATCAATTTTTGGTACAGGTACATCATCATCTTCTTTGGAGCAGGAAGTAACAACGGTAGCTGCCAAAATAAACACTATCCCCAATGAAGAGAGGATTCGAAAAGAATTTTTTTTCATATTTGTTTTTGTTTTTAAAATGACTAATTAAAATTAAGCTATAAAGCAATTGGCTTTACAAAGCTATGGGAAATGAATGAATGAACTAGCTTTAACTATCTAATATTTAATACCCTGGATTCTGCATTATTCTTCCATTGCTCAATTCAATTTGTGTTTGAGGAATAGGAAAAAGATCATGCTTACCATCTATATATGGTTTACCATGGCTACGCAAAACGGTACCTGCTCTTCCTGTTCTTCTAAGGTCAAACATACGATCATGTTCAAAAGCCATTTCAACTCTTCTTTCTTTCCAAATAGCAGCCCTCATGGCCGCTTGTGTATTTGCTGTTGTATTAGTTAATCCAGCCCGATTTCTCACTTTGTTTAAAGGTATTTTTGCAGCAGCAATATTTCCAAGTTCGTTAGCAGCTTCTGCATTAATTAGTAAAACGTCGCCCAATCTCAATATCCGCAAGTTTTTATTGCTTTCCCAATCGCCCCCATTAAAGCTTTCCATTGTTTTGCTCACATAGGATTTATAATTGTACATAGGATTTGGCGCTAACGGATTTACCATAAAGCCATCCCAAAGTGTTTCACCTGCAAAAATGATGCTAGCTGCTTTTCTTTGGTCTCCAACTTCATAAGCATCGGCAAGATCTTGAGTTGGTGTATTAAACCCCCAACCTAATCCACCACCACCTCTTGGTGCTTGTACCACAAAATAGCCTTCTATTCCCTTTGAAGGTGTGCTGCCAATACAATTTACCTCCCATATAGATTCTGAAGAAAATTCACCTGCTTCACGCCATATCATTGCATAATTTAGCAGCAATGAATAACCTCCTGAATTTATAACAGCATCTGACATTGCCTTTGCTTGTGCCCATTTCTTTTGGTACAAAGAAACCTTTGCCAATAAGGCTTGTGCGGCACCCCGTGTTACTCTTCCACGCTCTGCCGATGCTATAGTTGCTGGCAATTTAGAAATGGCAGCATTCAAATCACTTTCGATGTAAGCATAAATTTCAGCTTCACTTACTCTTACGCTGGCCGTTGCAATATCAGTTTGCGTTTCCAATACCTTATCTATTTTTGGGACACCACCAAAAGTTCTTACCAAATTAAAATAAAAATATGCCCTTAAAAATTGAGCCTCGCCTATATATCTTTCCTTGTTGGGGGAGGAGACTTCGGGAAGAAACTTTAATGCGTAGGTTGCCCTACCAATTCCTTCAAAATTGCTTATCCAAACTTCAGAAAAAGAAATGCCCGATGGATTGAAAGTCCAGTTGTCAAGGTCGGTTTTATCTGCCCCTGTATCTCCCGGATCACTTCCTTTATCCGCATCATCAGAAGTAATACTGCTAATGCCAATCCATGAAAAGGAATGCTGTTGCCAATCATACAGTTTATTATATACTGCGGCAATCAATCTCTCCGGTCCATCTGTACTGTTTAGCAAATCCTGAATAGTAATGGTGCGAGGAGGTTCTTCAAGAAAACTCTTACTGCATGAAACAATAGTTACCATTAGTAAACATGAAAGGACTATTATTTTTGAACTGATGCGTTTCATAATTAGTTATTTAAATTCAACATTCACACCTACCATATAGGTTGCGGATATTGGATATACATTTAATTCAATTCCTGCTTCATTTTGATTGCCCGGCAACTCAGGAGTGAAGCCGGTATACTTGGCCAATATGAATGGGTTTTGTGCACTTGCATAAATCCTGATAGCTCCAATATGACTATTTGCTTTTTGAGGTGCAATACTATATCCGGCTGTAATATTATTTATTCTTACAAAAGAACCAGACTCTACAAAATAATCTGTAGGGTAAGGTACTCCATTATATGCTCTTGGAGTGGTATTGTTATTACTGCCCGGCTGCCACCTGTTTATTGCTACATCATACTCAATATTGTAATTGCCGCCATACCTGACGCCTTTTTTAGCATTGTAAACTTTGTTACCAATGTTGGCATAAACATCTACGCTAAAATCAAATTTCTTCCAGTTAACCATTCCATTAAATCCGCCATATAACTTGGGTTGATATGAACCTGCAAAAACTCTGTCTTTGTTATCAATATTACCATCGCCATTTACATCTACAATTCTAAAATCTCCAGGCTGTGCAGTTGCAATGTGAGGTACAGCAGCTACTTCATCTGCATTCTGAAATATTCCTGCGGTTTTGAATACCCAAAATGAACCAATAGGTTGACCAACTACCGTTCTTGTTGCTGTCCATCCATTTCCTAAACTTCCAAAGTCAAGTGCCTGACCCAATCCTATTTTCTCTACATTATTTTTATTGAAAGTTGCATTGGCACGAAGTGCATATTTAGTATGTTCATTTATTTTGTCGTTCCAACCCAAGGAAATCTCTACCCCTTTGTTTAAAACGTCTGCTGCATTAGTTATCAAGGATCCTCCAAAACCAATACCAGGTAGCGGAACGCTGTACAATGCGTTTGTAGCTCTTTTGTGGTAGTAATCTACCTCAGCAGTTAGCTTACCTTTAAGCGCAGTAAATTCTAATCCAAAATCGAATTCCTTTACTACCTCCCACTTTAGTCCGGGATCTTTAATGCCTGTAACAATGGCTCCATTTACACGGTTGGTGCCAAAGTAGGAATACAATCTTTCAGTAGGGCGAAGATCAAATTGCCCGGGTCCTATTACATCATTTCCTACATGTCCATAACTAGCTCTTAATTTTACATTATCAAAGACATGCTGATGAGCCATAAAATTTTCTTTTGACAAAATCCAACCTAAGCCGATTGACGGAAAATTTCCCCACCTATTGGCTTTGGAAAAATTGCTATTTGCATCCCTTCTAAATGTGGCATTGACTAAATACTTATCATTAAAACGATAATTAGCTCTAACAAAATAGGATTCTCTTCTAAAATAATTTCCAATAGGGTCGCGAAAGTTTTGTTGACCACCTGTCGTATCTAGAAAGTTCAATTTCCATATAGAAGGATCGAATGGAAGGCTATCTTTTTGCGCACTATTTCCCCAGCCATTTCTTCTTTCTGCAGTATGTCCAGCCATCAACTTAATATTATGATTGCCGATGGTTTTATCAAATGTCAAAATGTTGTCCCACACCCATTGATAGATACTGTCTCTGGAATAGTTAAGCCTGCTAACTTCATTTCTTTGGGTAGTGTTGCCTACCTGAAATTTTGGTGTGTAATTTCTGCCATTATTTTGTTCTGCATCAATTGCAAAAGAAGAACGAAAAGTTAGGTTTTTGACAATCTGATACTCGCCCCATAAAGTTCCCTGGGCTCTTAATCCACTACTGCGGTTATTGGTATATTCTAATGCTGCAAGTGGATTTCCTACATCGCTTTTTGTGGTAAACCCATAAGTGCCATCTGCATTTTTAGCATTGTACAACGGAGATGCTATGTAAGCTGTAGTAAAAAGGCTGTAAGGTTTATTATTAGAAACATAATTGGATATGCTTAAGTTGTTACCAATTTTAAATTTCGGAGTAACATTAAGATCGTGATTATACCGAAAAGTTATCCTTTGGTAATCATTCCCAATTAAAGTTCCTTCTTCTTTTAAGTACCCTCCAGAAAAAAAGTATCTGTACTTATTTTTACCTCCACTTACTGATACATTGTGGTTTTGCATAAAGGCTGCATGGGTAAGCGCATCGTACCAGTTAGTATTGCCTGTAATGTCTTCTAATGCGATAGCGGCAGTTCCCGCTGCTTCGTTTGAATAAACAGTGTATAAGTTAGCTTGCGCCATTTTTACTTTTTTCACAAGCATTTTTATTCCTGCATATCCATTATAATTAACGGTAAACTTTGACTTGCTGCCGGCCTTAGTGGTGATGATAACAACTCCGTTTGCAGCCCTAGCCCCATATATAGCAGTTGATGAGGCATCTTTCAAAACATCAATAGATACTATATCCGCACTGTTTATATTCCTAATGTCGCCTGTTATGATGCCATCTACTACATAAAGGGGATCTGCACCGCCCAAGATGGAACCTACACCTCTTATCCTCACATTTGGCGCACTACCTGGTGCACCACTACTAGTTATTTGCACACCTGCTACTTTGCCTTGAATAGCCTGCGTAGCAGTCAGCGTTGGAATGTTAATTATATCCGCCCCTTTAATACTAGCTGATGAGCCAGTCACATCCTTTTTTCTTTGCGTACCATAACCAATTACCACTACCTGTTCCAACGAACTACTTGACACCGTTAGGGTGATATTTAATACTGATTTACCCTTTACTGCTTCTTCTAATTTGTTATAACCAACAGACGTAAAAACTAGTATGTCATCAATAGATACAAAAATAGAATACTTTCCATCATTACCAGTAGATGTGCCCCTCAAACTGCCCTTTACGGAAACACTAACGCCAGATAATGGGCCAGAACTTCCATTCACTATTCCGGAAATTGCAACATTCTGCGCATCAGAAATTGTAGGAAAAAATGAAAAGACGATGACAAAAAAGAAAAGATTTCGAAGAAAAATACATAGTGGTTTTTTGGGAATGTATGAGTGGTTCATTTTGACAATTTAAATTCTAATCTTTTGAATATTTCGAATCTAACTCAATTAAAATAAGCAAAAATCAGACCTTCGTTATTTGATTTAGCAAGGTACGAGAAATAATTTCGAATAAATTTACAATTATAAATTTTACTTTAAGGAAAAAACTAAACCTACCAACTTACTTTTTTCTCTTTAATATTTCCAACCACTTTCCAGACTGTGCATCTCCTTGCAACATCGCTTCCATGAGCAGCATAGACCCAATTGACTTGTCATATTCAAATTTACATTGAGAACTTATGCTTTGCTTCTTTAAAAACGCTATATCATCTGCAAACGCATATACCAATCCCAAAGTTCTTTTTGCCTGAGCATACCCTTTTTCACTAGATCTTTTTAATAAACTGAGGGCATCATTACAGCCAATGTTTTTGTTTCTGCTTTGCAATGCAAGCAAACCATAGTAAAACATTGCTTCAGGAACTTCTTTGGTTGATAAGGCACTGTAAATCACCAAGGCCTCTGTTGGGTTTCCATTATCAAGCAATTGTTTCGCCATTATTAATTGAGATGTGGTTTGCGCTATCAACTCAGGCTTGGAGGTCTCTTTTTTCTGCTCTTTACTCCATTCAGATAAAGTCATTACATCCTTTTTATTGAGCCACCCAATCAATAAGTCACCATTTTCCTGTTCAATTTCAGCTAATAAAAAATCACCTTTCCTTTCATAAATAACTATTTTTTCGTCTGAAGGCCTAAGAAAATCTTGCCGCTTTTTTGACAATTTTGGTTCATTATAAAAATAAGCTTTAGGTGCAATTATTTTATACACTCCAATTATTCTCTCAGTCCTTTTATTGGCATCTCTAATTTTTAAAAATGTAAACAAAACAGCACATGAAAAAAGCATAATAAATACAAAAACCAATATTTCCCTTAATGTCAATTTCAAGGGCTGTAGCTTCCCCGTTACCTTAACAGGACTCCCTTTTTCCTTTATTTTTTCATCCTCAATCGCTTCGGAACTTACATTACTTGACCCTAAGTGATAAATTTGCGAAAGTGGTTGTTCAATAATATTGGAATAATTAGCCGAGCTCAAAGGTTCAGATAAATGACCTGACACTTTTTCCTTAGTAGAATCATTGATATACTTTGAAAAGTGATGTAAAAAATAATCGTGCAGCTGAATCCCATCTTTAAACCTGTTGCCCATACTTTTTTCGCTACAACAATTAATTAACCTCAACAACCATTCCGGCACCTGCATTTCCCTTTCCACCTTGATTTCATCCCAATCCTTAGGCATGTTTTGTTGTCTGCGATCCAACAAATTCTGATGCTCGGCTAACGAAGATTCATCAACTTCTAAAGCAGATTGACTAATCTGTTTTTCTAAAAATGTAGAATTTACTTTTCCAGACAGCATCTCCATCATAATGATCCCAAAACTATAGATATCAGATTCGAAATAGCTATGCCCTTTGTATTGCTCTGGGGCTATATATTCAGTCCTTGCGCTCACTTGCTGAATACCAAGTTTATCATCCATTATAGCTATCGCTAAATCTATTAAAACATAATTATCAGACCCCTTGTCAAATTGAACGCTGCGGGTATGTATTCTTCCGTGAATGATTTCAGATTTATGAAAATGAGCTATAGCCCGTGACAGGTGATGAGCCACTTTTATGACTTCCT
>JANMZN010000289.1:0-2894 GCA_031383285.1 Segetibacter sp. | reverse complement strand
TACGACGAACAGCCAGTTTGCCTGAAGACATCTTTTTATCACTCTAAAATTATCAAAGAACTCTCTGAATTTGAACGACCCCGCCAGTTCATTTTCATTGGTTTAACGGCCCGCCGTTAGGGAATCTTGCGTCGCACACTTGTACTTTTTGTACATTATTCGGCAATAGTGCATCAGCCACTTGGTCCACGAGGGGGATCTCCTGTAAGGGACCCTGCGCTATTTACCCAAGCTGGTACTTCGACTAGCAGATGATGCCTGGAAAGAAGACGCAAGCAGTAAAAGATTGAAAGTACAATTGGTTATAAGCGGTAAAAAACGATTGCTAAAAAATCGGATTGTCCTAACGACAATACAAAATGTATGAAACTAAAAAGTTGATTTTCAATACTAGTATTTTTTGCTATATTGCGGATTGTAACACAAATACAATCGTTGCCTGCAAGCCTTAGACAAACCATTAACTAATCATTTAATTAAAAAAATGACTGCTTCTAAATACTTAAACAATCTTACACCAATGCGTGGCATTGCTGCATTGCTTACCGTAATATATCATGTTGACTTAATGATAGGAAATGGTGGTGATATGCTTGTTAAACAAAGCCAATCTATGGTGCTTAGTAGAATGTACTTAATGGTTGATTTCTTTTTTATTTTAAGTGGGTTTATAATGTTTTATGTGTATGGTAAAATGTTTGCTTCAAACGTAAATAAAGCATCATTTAAAAAATTTACTGTTGCACGTTTTGCAAGAGTTTACCCTTTGCACTTTTTTACGTTTTGCTATTGTATTGTTTTGTTTTTCATTTCAGGAAGAATTGGGATACCTAAAAATCCAGTTTTACAAATTGAGAATAGTTCTTTTTCAATGCTTACAAATACGTTGCTTTTGCATTCGATGAACTTTCATAATTGGTTTAGCTGGAATCATGCTTCCTGGTCAATAAGTGTTGAGTGGTGGGCTTATATGCTTTTTCCTTTTTTAGTAGCACCAATTAGTAACATGCATTCGAGTAAAAAAATCATCATCGCAATGTTGTGTTTTATAGGCTATTTAGCCATTACATTTTTAATTATACCAATTGTAACAGTACCAAAAGAAATACCTTTCGTAAAAGCAAACCCGAGCCAACTGACTATTAATGTTGCTTACCAATATGGCTATATTAGGTGTTTGTGCGGTTTTATTCTTGGTATGATGGTGTATCAAGCCTATAGTGCCAAATGGTTATCAAAATTTCTTGCAAACGGTTATATTTTACTTTTTTTGACGCTTCTCTCTTTTATTTCTATGCACTTCAACCTTCCTGATTTTGTAACAATAATTCCATTCCCTTTCATTTTACTCTCTGGTGCGTATGGGAGTGTTGGAATTGACAATTTCTTCGCTAATAAATTTTTACAAAGACTTGGAGACTGGTCATTTTCTATTTATTTGGTTCACCAACCCTTATTATTTACAATTGGGAGTGTTATGTCCTACTTGAACCCATTGGACGCAAATAAGCCAGTTACTGGACCACCGCCAAAACCAGAAATGTTAACTGGATGGCTAATTTGTATTGCCTTTATAGTTTTGACTTTATTAATTTCATTCATTACATATAAATACATAGAAGTACCTGCAAGGAATCGATTAAACAGAAAACAACCAATAAGTTGAAACAATCGATAACATATGCCAGCAGGCAACATTTGCATTGGCGTTATGGCGGCGGACGGAACGTAGGGCCGGACGACAGCAAGAAATCAGCTATGGTTCCAACGGGACGTTATAAATTTAGCAATAGAATAAAACATCGGCTTTTGTATCTTTAATCAACAACAGTTCCCGGACGGATCGCGGAATTCCGCCACAACGCCAATGCGGGACCGTCAGACTGTGAAAAAACTAAAATCATCGAAAAAACCGTCAATTTTCCTGAAGTAGAAATGCATTAGAAGCTCATCTTAGCAGCCTTTAAAAATGAAGTAGAAGTTTGTATCGAAAAAAAGATGTGCCGTATGGGCTCGAAAATGCTTCTGATAATGCCGATTATTAATGAGCCTACTACTTTGTTGTAGTTTGGTGTCCAGTTTTCAATGGCTTTTTGCATCTTATCAAAGCCTAGTATGTTTTTGGTGCGCATAAAGTTGTAGCTAAACATGATCAGGTTCATTTCCCCATTCACTTTCTCTAATCCTTTTACCAAAGTGAAGGTATATCCCCATTGCCTTTTGATGGTGCCAAAGGGATGTTCTACTATGGCCTGCCTTCGCTTGTAATAGTGTGGGTTTTGCTTGATGTTGTTATTGTTTATATCTACAGCATCCTGATATTCGCTGCGGTGAATAATTCGTTTATCTAGCTTTGTGCATTGCTGTTTTAAAGGGCAACTTTTACAAGCATTGGTTCTATAGGTTTTAAAGCGATAGCTGGTTTCATTGGCTTCTCCTTTCTTGTTGTGCCAGGTGCCTAATGTGCTTAGCGTTGAGCCTGCCGGGCAGGTGTAGGTATCGGTTGTTTTGTTGTAGGTAAAATTCTCTGATAAAAATTCGGGTTTAATGTGTTTTACACTCGGTTGTTCTTTGTAGGCTACATGGGTTTGCATATTGTCTTGCTGACATTGAGATAGTTCGGCTCCGGTATGGTAGCCTTTGTCGGCAAGCAACATAAAGGTCTCTTCTTGCTGTAGCTCAAGATTTTGTTTGGCTTGTATTGCTGCTTTGTGCAGTGCTTTACCATCGTTGGTATTGGTTGCTTGGGTATGTACTATCAGGTTGTGTTTATCGTCTACCACGTTTTGGGTATTGTACGCTACTTCTACTATAGATTTGGTTATTAGTATGCTGCGGCTATCAACATCGTTGGTACTTATTTGCTTGTCGGTAGTAGCATCCAATTGTTTTTG
>JANMZN010000136.1:0-12075 GCA_031383285.1 Segetibacter sp. | reverse complement strand
TTTAAAGGAAGAGAATTTTGCCAAGATGAAAAACAGTTTTGAATCAAAAGGTTCAAGCAGAACCAAAGAAGAGGTTGATAATTTCAACAAAAGTGTGAAGGAAATAAATGAGGCGGTTAATATTTCTAATCAAGCATTAACTAATGCCTTCAATTTGCGCAAAGAAATCATTGATAACTGGAATGAAGCAAATAAGCAATTTTCTGACATTCATATGCCCTATTACAAAAAATGATTTTGTAAAACAACAGAATGGGCTTTTGTTACAAGAAATCTTATTTGATCCTTAAGGGGCATTATTATTTGTGGTGTACAATCCTATAGTTGAGTTTAATAAATCGAAAATAGTATGAAATGTCTATTTATTATGGAGTGCTAGTAAGCGTTTGATGTTTTTTAATGACTTTTTTGAAGAATATTTTCTTTTAAAAACTCCCATCGAAAGAGAGGGTGTAATAATTCAAAGAAAGAGGATTATTAGTATTCCTGCGCACCATTTGCAAATCTTCCACAAACCCAAAACCTAAAACCCAATTCGTTTCTTACTTTTGCCACAAACTGACTAATAATGGTAGATGTAATTCTTGGTTTGCAATGGGGTGATGAAGGAAAGGGTAAGATTGTTGATTTTTTTGCTCCTGGATATGATGTTGTTGCACGTTTCCAGGGTGGACCCAATGCTGGTCATACATTGTATGTAAATGATAAAAAAGTGGTGTTGCACCAAATTCCCTCTGGTATCTTTCATCAAAATACGGTGAATCTTGTAGGCGGAGGCGTGGTATTGGACCCTGTAACCCTAAAGCGGGAGTGCGATACAGTAGCTTCTTTTGGAATAGATGTAAAGAAGAATCTCTACATCTCTCAGCGCACCAACATTATTGTTCCTACGCACCGGGCACTTGATAAAGCCTCAGAAACATCCAAAGGAAATGAGAAAATCGGCAGTACGCTAAAAGGAATTGGGCCTGCGTACATGGACAAAACCGGTCGGAATGCCATAAGAGTGGGCGATATTCTTGACAAAAGTTTTACGACCAACTATATTAAGCTGCGTATGAAACACCAACGTATGTTGGATAGTTTCCACTTTAATGAAGACATCAGTGAGTGGGAAGACGATTTTTTTGAAGGTATTGAATTCCTTCGTTCACTCAACATTGTAAATGGAGAATACTTCATCAACAACAAAATGTCTGAGGGTAAAAAGATATTGGCCGAAGGCGCACAAGGCAGCATGTTGGATATTGATTATGGCACATTCCCGTTTGTAACATCTTCAAATACGATCTCCGCAGGAGTTTGTACAGGATTAGGTGTTGCACCACAAAAAATAAAAGAAGTAATTGGGGTTACCAAGGCTTATTGTACACGGGTTGGTAGTGGACCTTTCCCTACTGAATTGTTTGATGAAACTGGTGAAGAGATTAGAAAAATAGGTTCAGAATTTGGTGCTACTACCGGTCGTCCACGCCGCTGTGGTTGGATTGATTTGGTAGCCTTGCAATATGCGTGCATGATCAATGGGGTGACTAAAGTTGTAATGACCAAGGCAGATGTGCTGGATAGCTTTAAAGAGCTGCACATGTGTACAGCGTACAACATTAATGGCGAAGAGAAAAAGGAAGTTCCTTTTCAAATGTCGAAGGTAAAAATAGATCCGGTTTATAAAGCCTTTGCAGGATGGAATATTGATACCACCAAAATGAAGATGGCTAGCGAATTGCCATCAACAATTAACGAGTATGTAGCATTCATCAATGGTTTTATTGGAGCACCTGTGAAGTATATTTCAAATGGTCCCGGTAGAGATCAGATTGTGCCATTATAGTTCGGGAGCGAGGATCATTATGAACTTATAAGATGAATTAGGATTTCATTCTTCTTCCTAAAATTAATTAAGTTAATGAGTAAGCTAGCGTAATATGCATTTGGGAGCCATTGATTTAAAACATACAGACTGGACTTTGCATAAATAACAAAACGCCCTGATAATGCAGGGCGTTTTGTTATTTATATAGCTTCGATTTCCTGGTTATTAACTAAAATTTTGTCCAGTTTTTCCACCATGTATCTGCCGGAGCACAAGCACCTCTATAAGCTACCGTCTCGAAGCCGGTAAGTTTTGTTTCGGTAAAAACAGCGCCGGTAGTTGCCGGTGAACCTGCATTGGGGTTGAAGTCAGGAGCAGCATAATTGAATGCTGCAGCTAATCCAAGTGCGGCATTGGTTGTAATAATGCTATTCTGAGAACTAGCCAACCACGTAGCTATAGTAGCTGTAGTAGCTCCTGTTGGTGTTGTAGTACTAGCCGCATATACAACAGGAACTGTACATCCGGCAATAATATTGTTCTTAAACATCAAAGTTGGAGTAGCTCCAGAAATATTATTGTCGGTAGGAATACCTTTGGATGCATCTAACAATACGCCTGTGGGCCAACCAGCTATTACAGAGTTGTAAATTGATATACTTGTATTTCTACGAATATGCGCACCCGATCCAAAAAGACTATTACCAACATTTGAAGGAGTAGCTCTGGGTCCCAAAACCGTGATGTTGCTAAATACAGCGGCTGTTTGTGGCGTTATGATACTTCCGTTGGCATCGTTATCGCTTTCTATTCCGTTGCTTTTAGAAATGTCGGCTACAGACGAATCTCTCAAAGCGATAGCAAATTGTACTTTTCCAATAAATCCATTATCGCTGTCAAAATCATCATCTAATGCACGGAAAGATATAAGGTGTTTGCAATTTACTGTACCGCCAAACCATTCAAATGAATCATCGTTGGCATAGGATACTTGCACATTGTCAACAATAGTTTGATTGCCCACACCGCCAAAGGTTAATCCATTGATTTCTTTATCAGGCAAAAATGCATAACCTGCATATTCGATTCTTACAAACTTTAATGCGCCACTATTATCTGCAGGATTTGTCCCACCATACAATCCAAGCCCTTCGCTATTATTAATGCCGCCCTCTACTTCTCCTACACCTTGAAGACCATTGTAAGAAGTATTAACCGGGGCATTTCCCAAAATTACAATTCCTGCCCAGTCACCACGTTGTGGTGTAGCTGCCTCTGAGGTAAAGACAATAGGACTGCTTGACGTTCCTTCTGCATTCAGCTTTGAATTCCGTGTAATGATTAACCCGCCATTTCGGTTAATTTCACCCACTATTTTTGTTCCAGGTTCAATGGTTAATACAGCACCATTGGTAACATACACCAACCCACGAAGCTTATAAGTGTAGTTTGCTTTCAATGTTCTGTTGGCCGTAATTCTACCTTCAAGAATAGTGTTTTCCGAACCTGTGTTGTTATTAACATTATTGATCGGACCATCCACCTCAATTTTTCTGCAACTACTTGAAATAAGTGCTACAGAAGCAAAAATGATAAGTAACTTTTTCATGTTTATTTATTTGTAAATAATTTACTTGATTTTATAGGCAAAAGAAATGCTGAAATTAGTACCGTATTGACGGCGAATATTTAGAGCATCAGAATGGCTATCGTATTTTCTATTGTCATTCAGGTCTTGATAATAATTGGCTACATTATTCAATAAATCAGCTGCACTGAATTTTATTTCGCCAGCGTTTTTCAATATTTTTTTAGTAATCTGAAAATCGAAAACAGAACGGGTAGCTTCCCATACCGGTGGTTGGTCGCCACCTACATAAAATATCCTGTCACCAATTTGGTTGTACAATAATGTTGTATTAATACCTAGCTTTTCAATATCATATTGTAATGATGCATTTATAACATAAGGGCTTTGTCCTTGCATAGGACGATCAAGCTTTGAGCTTCCGCGTTGTACACGATTGTAGATGTAAGCAAGATTGGTTTGAAAAGTAAAGTTTTTCAAAGGTCTAAAGAAATCCAGTTTCTTTCTCATCTCTACTTCAGCTCCAAATCCTGTTGCCTTATCTGCATTGATATAGTTAAATGTACTAGAGCTACCAGCTCCTGTTTGGTTAAAATATAACTCCAAAGGTTTGTTGAAATATTTATAGAATACACCTACAGTAAACAATTCTCCGGCACGTGGATACAATTCATACCTAAGGTCAACATTCGTAACTTTTGTACGCTCTAAAGCAGTATTGCCTGCTACAGTTGCACCCAAATCAAAGTCGAAGAACTGGAATGTGCTTAGTTCTCTGAACTCAGGCCTGATAACAGTCTGAGATGCAGATACTCTAATGTTTGTATTGCTGTTCAATTTGTAAGTAATGTTTACTCCGGGTAAGAAATCTGTAACCCGGTTATATACATGGCGGCGATCTGATTGTTTCATACTGCCAATCACCTGGTCATAATCTTCCACTCTCAAACCCCAGGTTGCTCTTAGTTTGTTACTTAATATATTGTCAAACTGGATAAAACCAGCATTCAAAATGGTATTGGCGATATACCTGTATTGGTCACCTGATAATTCGCTAAAAGCAAACTTGTTGTCGAAACCATTGCCATAATTTGTGGGGCTAAATATTTGTTCCGGAGACAATTGTCTAAGCGTTGGATTGTCTATTGGTAGATAAAGTGCAAAAGGTCTTGAATTAAAAATCCTATCCTTTACCTGAAAGAAATAACCAGCTTTTACTGTTTGATTGAAACCAAGTAAATCGAATCCAGTAGAAAGGTCAGCTCCCGCATTGTATATGTAATCACTCAATGCGCCAAAGTATCGGCTGCCGCTTCTTTGCGATGATGGAGATGCGGAAGTCAACAGTAAGAAAGGAGCGTTTGCAACAGATGCATCCTGGTTGTATTGAATTCTCCTTTGGTCAGGCACTTGTTGGTCAAGTATTGTAAAGCTGCCAAACCAATGAAATTTGGATTTGTATTTTTGAAAACTATGATCTCCTGCAAGCTGGGTATTGAAAAAAGTGTTTGATTTGAGCGCCAATTCTGTTGCCTTAATATTCTCACCATGAATAGGGTCGTATTCAAAATCTTTACCAGTACGTTGAGTGGTATAATCAGATCCATTAACGTTGATAATATTTTTAAATGAAATCTTATGATTACTGCCAAGCTGCAAGGCTATATTACCAAGTGCACCCCATAATACATCTTGGCTGTACTTGTTATTATTATAATCAAAACTTACCGCTGCCTGATTACCTGTAACAGTAAAAATTCTATTGGTAAATTCGGTTCTTTTAAAAGACTCATTGTAAGTAATTGCAAAAATACCTCCAAGCTTAATGTTGCCATTGAAGCGTTTATTAAACCCACCGTTTAACTGGAAATTTTTACCAAGTACTGGAAAAAGGTTAGCATTGTTTTTTTGAGCAGACCATATGTTGGTAAACAGTTTTCCATATTGCGTTTTATCAGAACCATTACTAATACTTCCATAAGCAGATTTGGTAGGTAAGGTTGCTGGAAGACTTCTAGTTCCATCGTCCATTCCCAGGAAATCATATTTGCCACCCTGGTATTTATAGAAATCACTACCAACTGTCTGACTGTTAAATCCTGTTCCAACTTGTACATTCAGAAACGAAGATGAAGGAATGTCTTTGGTATTTACTTGAATTAATCCACCTGCCCATTCGCCTGACAACTCTGGTAAAAATGATTTGTTGATAATGATGTTATCAATCATTGCTGAAGGAAAAATGTCGAAGGAGAAAGTTTTGCGGTCAGGCTCTGTACTGCTTAGGAGTATTCCGTTAAGCATGGCTTGATTATATCGATCTCCAAGCCCACGGACTACAAGATATTTACCCTCTTGTATAGAAGTTCCTGGTATTCTTTTTAAAATTTCTCCTGTGTTTTTATCTGGAGATCTTCTGATGGCTTCTGCAGATATAACCTGAGACACAGTACTCGTGTTTTTTTGGAAGGAGATGAGCGCATTTACTGTTTCTTTTCTTCCTCCCGAGCCTTTTACTGTTACTTCCTCTAAACTTTTATTGGCATTTTCTAAAACAATGGTAATGTCTTCCGCATTGGCTGCAATGCCTTCAACTATTTTAGTTTTATACCCGACTGTAGAAAAAACAATGGTAATCGTTTTTGAAGCCGGGATGCTTAGTGCGAATCGTCCTTCAACATCTGAAGAAGTGCCTCCTTTTGTTCCTTGAATATTTATTGATACTCCTACCAATGCTTCATTTTTACCGTTTAGGATTTTACCGGAAATCCTGGCAGACTGTGATAAACCAATCAATGAGACTGATAAGGATATTGCAAGAATAAAAAAATGCTTATGATTTAAGAAATTTTTCATGTTGCAAAACTACCCGCCCAATGTTAAGGAATTGTTACCCCAATGTTACCTCAATGTTACCCCAATGTTACCAGCCGTATACAGGCCTTTTGCCAATCAATTTTAACAGAATTTCTTGATAGCCCTAAATTAAAAAAGCTGCCCAAATCGGGCAGCTTTCTATAATTAATTTTGGTTGTTATTTTATTTGATCACTACTTTTTGAGTGTAGTTTTCAACTCCATTGTTAAACTTAACATAGTACAAACCAGCAGGAAGATTTAGATTAGAAACCTTTCTATTGATTGTTCCAGTAGTTGTTTTTAATGTTTCTTGTCTTACTACCTGTCCAAAAGTATTTACAATTTGCAATGTAGCAGGAACTTCGGATTGAATGCCGTTTACATTTAGCGTAAATTCACTTGAGGCTGGATTTGGAGAAATCGTAAGCGATTTTTTTCCTGGTACTAGAGTAGTAATTGAGTTACTGCTTTTTCCTGAAAAACAGTTTGTTCTAGGTAGTATTGATAGAGAAAATGGATTGCTGCTAATATTTACACATCCTTTAGCTCTCACGGTAATAGTTCCACTTATGGCAGCTCCAAAAGTAACTTCTATACTATTTGTGTTTTGTCCGGTAAATGTTGCTCCTGAAGGAACAGTCCAGATATAATTTGTGCCCGGAACATTTTTTGTATCTACAACAGTGTAGGCAACAACAGCGTTAGGACAAACTTCAACTGCTCCATTTATAGCTGTAGGATTGGCTACTCTCACGATGTTTAGTGAAGATGTTGCGCTTAGTCCGCATGCACTTTCAGATCTCACTGTTACTTTACCACTGACTACATTTGCATAGGTAACAGATATACTTGGTGTAGTGCTATCACCATTAAATGATGCACCTACTGGTAGAGTCCATTGGTATAGTGAAACCCCAGTAACTGCTTTTATAGAATAAGTAACAGGCGTTCCTGTGAAACCACAAGTTACTGTTGTACCGGTAATGGTTGCAGGTTTTGGCGTAACAGAGAACAATGTTATTCTACTAGCTGCGCTATATACACCACAGTAGGTTAAACCTCTAACTGTTATGTTTCCACCTACGAAAGAATTGTCAATCGTTACTATTAGAGAATCGGTTCCCTGACCACTTACGATGGTTACTCCCGCAGGAACTATCCATTCGTAATTCAAAACACCAGCTACGTTCGTAGCTAAATAATATTTAGCAGTGTCTCCCGATGTTTTATATGGGCAGATAGCAGTAGCTCCCCATATTTTTGTAGCAATAATCAGCGATGTTGGACATGCTATTAAACTGGATAATGCACCCGTTGTATCTACATAATAAAATGCACTATCATTAAAATTTGCTTTTACTCTTGCCAAAGATCCTGTTGCAGGGCGGTAATCAGGGGCTGTATAATTGTACGGAGTGGTTAAAATACCAGCACTACTACCTAAAGAGTCGTTGTTGTTAGCTCCAAACCAAGCCGCCATATTCCAAACTAAATTTGTTTCTAGTGCTCTGCCACTTTTGGTTCCGGCAATAATATTATTTTTAAATACTAAATTTCCAGGATTGGATGTGCCCGCATTTAAAGTATTAGCCTGAGCAGCTGTAATACTATTGATACCATCTATAAATAGTCCAGTCAAATGATCCATCAGTAAACTGTTAACTATTCTTAGGTGAGAATTTCTACGAATACGTACCGCTCTTCTGTAACCACTAGCAACTATAGAACTTGTATCTCCGCGTAACGGACCAATTTCAGTTATATTAGAAAATAAGGCAGTGGTATATGGTTTTAACAGTGGATTTCCAGAACCTGAAGGATCGTTATCAGACTCAAATCCCTCAGATGTGGATACGGCTGGATTATCAGAAATATTTGGATCACGTACACCCAAAGCAAATTGAACAGAACCTGAATATCCAAAATCTGTATCCCAATTGTCATCGAGGCAACGATATGCTACCAGGTTTTTGCAATTTACAGTACCGCCAAACCACTCAAATGCATCATCATTGGCAAAAGAAACCTGAACATATTGTATCGTGGTTCCACGACCTACAGCACCCAAAGTAAGACCATTGATTTCTTGATTGGCAGCGAAAATATATCCACCAAATTCAATTCTTACATACTTTAAAGTACCAGAATTGTCATCGTCATCCGGTGTTGCACCGCCACCATACTGAGTATTTGCAGTTGGAGCAATACCTTCAATAAAGTTTTGTCCGCCTGCACCGTTAAAATGTGCTTTGCCTAACAAAATAATACCACCCCAATCGCCTTTACTCCTCGATCCTATATCATTTGCAGATGTAAATACGATAGGCTTTGTTGCAGTACCTATCGCATTAATTTTAGCGCCTCTTGTTATTATCAAAGAGGAGTTTGCTACGCTTGGATCACCTTTTACAATACAACCAGCATTTACTGTAAGTGTTGCATTGTTGGTAACATAAACAAGTCCTTGAAGCAAATACTTCTTTGTTCCACTCAAAGTGCGATTGGTAGTAATTGGGGTTTTTATGATTGAGTCAATGCCACTGCCATAATTGGCATTTTGCGGATCCCAATTTGTCCAGCCGGCAGTCCACATAGAAGTGGGGGCGGGTGCAAAAGCTCCTCTGTAAGTTACAGGAGTGATTGTTGGTACCTGTGCTTGCAATGAAATTACACAGATCAACATCATAATGAACGATATTTTTTTTTTCATTTTTAACTGTTTTAAGTTTGATACAAAGAACACATTTCAATAGGAGAAAGGGAGAAACTTAAGGTTAACATTACTTTACTAAATTGTTAACGAATGATATTTTCAAATCAACGGAATTCGAATTTTTATTTTGATAATAATGTGAGTTACAAAAAAGCCACAACATTTTGTTGTGGCTTTTTTACACGAGAAGAATTAGTTACAATTTATAAGTAAAGCTTAAAGAAATGACTCTTCCAAAAGTATTGGATTGAATAAGTACATCTGTTCCTTCGTCAAATTTCTTATTTACATTTCGGTCTTCAAAATAGTTTAATTTCTGTGCTAAAAGGTCTCTTACATTTAGCCTTATATCCATTTTCCTTTTAAGCAACGATTTTGAAACTTGAAAGTCAACTACATTTCTTCCACTTTCCCATACATCTAAATAGAAATTGTTTCCTCCAATATATACGCGAGGTCCGGAGTTATTAAGAAATACTGAACCACCCCATCCTTTTCTTTCATCATTGTAAATGAAACCGGTGTTAATCAAAAAAGGAGATTGACCTTGCATGGTTCTTTCAACATTTATATCTGCTGAATAAGGAATAATAGTTTTAGATTTCAACCATGAATAGTTAGCCAGAAATGTCAAATTGTTTAAAATAGTACTTCTTTTATTTAACAATGATCCAAGAACCAATCTTACTTCTGTTTCTATTCCCGTTACTGTTGCTTCCGGGCTATTTTGATAAGTAATATTGGGGTTTACCGCATTCAACTGATAGACTTGCTCAATCGGATTGATAAACTTTTTATGAAAGGCTGAAATGGAGATTACCTGACCACGCCCCGGATATATTTCGTATCTAAAATCATAATTGGTGATTTGTGCTGTTTTCAATGTGTCATTTCCTGATACTGTAAAGCCGGTAGAATAGTCATAAAATAAAAACGGAGCTACCTCTCTGAATTCTGGTCGGTTCACTGTTTTGGAATAGGACAGCCTAATATTTTGTTTGTCATTTACAGAAAAAACAAAGTTAACAGATGGCAATAAATTGCTCACATAAGTTCTGTAAGCTAGTGGCGTAACATAATCTAGTTTTACTGAGTTTACAGCCATATTAAACGACTCTGCTCTAATACCTCCGATCAACCTTATATTTTTTAATATTCTTGTATCCGTCATGAGGTATGTTGCAAGATTTTGCACATTACCGTCATATTTATCAAAAGGTGCAGTCCTATCTACCAACCTAAAACCATTTTCGCCAAGATTTTTTGTGTCAAACAATGTTTCTAATGGCTCATTGTAGATGTCATAATTAAAATTATTGCTCGGGGCAAAGCCAATTCTTCTGGATTTAAAATCACGAGATCTGCTGATATAATTGACCCCGGTTTTTAGGATGTTTGTAAAATTTTCGGAAATGTCAATTGGCGTAGAAACATCAAACTGAAATCCTTTTATATTCTCGTTCGTAAGTATTGATTTGATTGTTCCGGCATCGTTGTCATTTGCACCATCACCTATTTGCGGAATAAATGAATTGGTATTTTCTGAGAAAACATAGGTGTCATTTGTCGATGGGTTCGTTCTGTTTATTTCGCTATTGTACAAAAGCCAATTTGATTTTATTTTATCCTCAGGAAAATAATGTTGTCCTTCCAACTGCGAAGAATAAAATTTACTTCCATAGAAAACCCTGGCATGCTGATCAATCAGTACTGAACTATTTGCAAGCGGATTTATATCTTTTTCCCCAGCCCTATTTATCAACCTGTCATCCGTATTCAGGTTGTACATGTTTTTGAAATTGATGATATTATTCTGGTCAATTTTTATAGAAAAATTGGCCAATATGCCTGCAAGAACCCGCGAAGAATATATTTTACTATTGAAATCAGAATTAAGGATAGCCGGATCATTTGGATCGGTACCGTAATCATATAATTTTCTGTTTATTTCAAAAAAGGAATTGGTAACTGAGTAAGTTCCGGATAACAAAAAGCCTGCAAAATCCTTGTTGTTTCTTTGAAAATTTTGACCCATGGTGTATTGAAAATTGGCATTTGGGCTAAACTGATTTTGTGAAAGTTTCCAATTATTATTTGCCTTTTTAGCGAGGGTTTCTTGACTTTTAAAGTTCAAAGGAAAATTTTCTTTTTCAGGAAGCGCACTTGTAAATTGTTTATTAAACATATCCCAGCCACCTCCCGTGTATGTTACCCTGTCCTTAAAGGAGGTTATAGTGTTGTAACCTCCTCCAACGCTAATGCTTTGAAAGCTTTGATCAGGTAAGCTCTTTGTGTTTATAGATACAATACCTCCTGCAAAATCTCCGGTTACATCAGGTGTTGCTGTTTTTGCAATGACAATGTTATCCAACAAATTAGCTGAGAAAACATCGAATGCAAAAGCCTTCCTATCGCTTTCGCTGCTTGGCGCAGGCGATCCATTTATAAAGGCACTATTGTATCGGTCGTTAAGACCTCGTATAATGGCGAATTTATCATCTTGTATGCTGGCACCAGGTATGCGTTTCAGTACATCACTTGCACTTCTATCTGGTGTACTTCTTATTACTTCTGCAGAAATGCCATCGCTTATGCTGCTCCGATTCTTTTGAAGTACCAAGAGCGCAGTAGCCGTTTCCTTGCTTGCTTTTCTCCCTTTTACGGTCACATCACCAAGTTTAGCAGAAGTCTTTTCCAACGTAATATCTATGTTGTTTACAGAGCCAGCAATTACTGTTATTTCTTCAGAGGTTTTTAGCTGATAAGAAATAAAATTGACATGCACCGTATAAACCCCAACTTTTAATTTTCCGAAGCTAAAACTGCCATTTACATCCGTAGTAGCTTGTTGGCCGGTTTGCACCAATTGAACTGAAGCAGCCGGTAGCGAATTTCCTGTTTGACCATCATAAACTTTTCCGGTAATTTTTCCTGTTTGAGAGAATCCAATATTTGCCGAAATTAGAAAAATGATAATAAATTGAATAAAAATCCTCATTTGTTTAAACATTTTGGATGCAAATGTGTACCTTACTTTCAACAAGGATATTACGGCATTGTTATCTTTAAATTATTTTATTGTTACCACTTGAAGGTTTGACTT
>JANMZN010000219.1:0-7065 GCA_031383285.1 Segetibacter sp. | reverse complement strand
CGAGTATTTTCATCTAGTAAAAGCCGATTGTTTTCTCTAAGGTGAAAATAGTTTTGAACTTTATTGAATTCAGTATTAACGGATCCTGTTACTTCGTTGGCTACTCCTGCATATACAGCCTCGTGTGTGGTATTGAAATTTACCAGAAAAACGATGCAAATAATTTGTAACGTAATAAAGCAGAGAAACGTGAAGTACCTTCTTATGAATATGAAAATATTTCTCATCTTATAGCCTCCCTACTTTCTAAATTGGCAATGATTGTTGCTATAAAGGAAAATAGCCTGAATAACATATTATCGATATAACCGACAAATTGATATTGAATTGATTTACAATGATTAGAATGAAACATTAGGGACCTATTGAACCCACAATGTGGGGATTGAAGGTGTGCTATCTCATAATAAATGGGAAGCGCTGATAATTTTTTAATGCAATGCCAGTACCTCTAACCACGCTTTTCAGCGGATCGTCTGCAACATGCACCGGCAACTTGATTTTTTGGCTCAACCTTTTATCCAATCCTCTTAACAATGCACCACCACCCGTAAGGTACAAGCCTCTTCTATATATATCTGCAGCTAACTCAGGAGGAGTAGTTTCCAGTGCTTTTAAGATAGCTTCTTCAATTTTGAAAATACTTTTATCCAATGCTTCAGCTACTTCCTGGTAGCTAACCATAATTTGTTTTGGAATACCCGTAACCAAATCACGACCATTTACAGGAATGTCATCCGGAGGGGATTCTAGATCTTTCATGGCGGCGCCAATCTGAATTTTAATTTGTTCAGCAGTTCTTTCGCCTATCAACAAACTATGATAACGACGAAGTGCTTCCATAATGTCAGCAGTAAATTCATCGCCTGCTATTCTTATGCTTTGATCGCAAACAATACCAGCAAGCGCAATTACTGTAATGCCGGTTGTACCACCACCGATGTCGATAATCATATTACCTACCGGTTCTTCTACGTCTATACCTATACCCAATGCGGCTGCCATGGGTTCGTGTAATAAATATACTTCTTTAGCTCCGGCCTGCTCTGCACTGTCTCTAACTGCACGCTTTTCAACTTCGGTTATACTGGACGGTATGCAGATCATCATTCTCCAGCTTGGAGGAAAAAGTGGTTTTTTGGGATAGATCATCTTGATCATTTCCCTGATCATAAGTTCGGCAGCGTTAAAATCTGCTATCACTCCGTCTTTTAATGGGCGAATGGTACGGATACTTTCATGGGTTTTCTCATGCATCATCAATGCACGTTTACCCACTGCAAGAACTGTTTTTAAATTATTTCGGTCTAGCGCCACAATTGATGGCTCATTTACTACAACCTCCTCATTATGAATGATAAGGGTATTTGCAGTACCCAAATCCATAGCAATCTCCTGTGTAAACCAGTTAAAAAGTCCCATTTATGTACAGTTCCCTGTTATTTTAAATTGTGGCTGCAAAGTTGAGTGAAATAATCGGAATTAAAAAGTGTAAAAAGTACTTGTATCTGTTATGTGGAGAAGATTGCAGATGAGTCTTGTTGGATTGATTTGTAGGTGCATATTACTGCATTTTGCTTATGACAGACGCATTTTCGAAAACTTATGGACAAAGCAAACTAATCTATTAAAAATTGTTTTAACCTTTCTTTGGGAGATTGCTAAACCGGGATCGTCCATTTGTGAACCTTTATTCTCCTGATTTACTCGATGTTCAAAAATTACAATTAATTGGTTAATGCCGGAGCTTCTTTTTATACAAATGTTACCTTCACAAAAATTTTATTATGAATAAGGGGTTTTCATTTCAAATTGTAATGGGTTTTTTATTAGTGCTGACAAATCTGGCTTGCCAGGCCCAAAATCCTGTTAACTGGACTGAAAAGCAATTAATGCAGCCTGCAACTTTAGCGGCAACCATAAAATCAAATAAAGATGTTCCTACTATTATTAGCATTGGTCCAAAGGCGGTTATTCCCGGATCTATTGACAATGGTATGATAAATGACGAAGATGGTCTGAATAAATACAAAGCAATTATTAATAAATTAACCAAAGACAAAAAACTTGTCATCTATTGTGGTTGCTGTCCTTTTGAACATTGTCCGAATGTACGCCCGGCTATTGCCTATTTGAAAGAAAAGAAGTTTACAAATTATTATTTGTTGAACATCCCCAAGAATATTAAGACCAACTGGATAGATGTTGGTTATCCGGTTGCTGATTAGGATGATATGATAGTGCGAACGTTTACATTTATGATTATTGGGATGCGCTAATATTTTTTTTCTTAAAATTCCTTTGGTTTGTTATAAAATGGTGGAGCAGGAGTTATTAATTTCTTTACAGCATGTTTATTTCCCCTCAAAAATTGATTTGGTTATAATCTATGAATAACAAAAAGCCCCCCATATAAAAGGAGGGCTTTTTTTAAATGATGATGAGCGGTTACTATTTTGTAATTACTACTTTCTTATTTTGAAGGAACCCATCAGTACCAATTATTTGCAGCATATACACACCGGTTGCTAATTTTTCAGTGTTTACTTTCATTCCATTTAAGGAAGCGGATTTTGTATTTATAATCCACACAATCTTTCCATTTACATCTCTGAGTGTGACATTCACATTTGTATTAGGTTGTTTGGTTTTGAATTGCATAGTAAAGAACGATTTTGCCGGATTTGGATAAACTGATAAATCGTTTGAACCAGATTTGATTTCATTTTCCATTTCGTTGGAAAATCTAGCTATTGGTCCTGCTGGCAATGTGGTGAAACTGTTCTCTTGGCTATAGGCACCTAAACCTGTAATGTTATTCAATGAATCGGCTGCTGCAACTATCCAAATATAATTGGTAGCGGGATCCAAGCCTGTTAAAGCCCTGAATGAAGTATTTCCATTGGTTACTGAGGTTCTCCAGATAGTGTCTGTAGTTTTTCGATAAAGAATTCTGTAAAAGCTTGCACAACTTAAAGCTGTCCAATTTGCGGTAGCAGCTGTGGCCTTTATGTTTGTGGTGCTGTTGTTGGATGGGGTTGGAATGAATTGTACAGTCGGGCTTTTTCTAAATGCTGTACCCGTAGAACCATCTCCAAATGCTATTGCATAGTAGTTTCCATGAGGTAAATTTTTATAAATAAAATTTCTTGAGTTATTTACAATAAGTGGTGCACCGTACGGTAAATTGAAGTGGTATAGCTGAACACGATATGGGCTACTGCTTCCGGTACATTTAAAGGATATTTTGTTAGTACTATCACATAGAGCAGAAGTATCTGCCGTGATCAATTTAATAGCTGCTTTATTTATTTGCGTAAAGGTTGCACCAATGCTATATGCAGTAAAATCATTTGCATAATATGTGAACACTTTTAAATAATAATACCCATTTGTAAGGCCTGATAAATTAATTGGATTTGGAGAACCACAGAAATAGCTATTATAAATAGGAGCGACCAAAGTATCCTTGAAAATTTGTAAATAGGTACACTTTAAGCTATTGTCTATTTTATGATTTTCCATGTTAAAATTGAGCGACATAGTTCCACCGCCTGTATAATTTATTTTCCAAAAATCCGTTGCATCTTTGGTTCCATTGTAATAAAAATTTACATGGCCTGTTACGGTTCCATTTGCCGGTATGGTGGCAGATTTTCCAAAGAAGTTGACTGGTTCCGTATCCGTTCCATAATTGTAAGTAATAAGTGTATTGCTTAAGGTATATGGAGCCCATTCGTAAGAATAAAATGTATTAATTTTTATAAAGTAGGTGCCTGATTGTAAGCCATCCGTATTAATAGTTATGGAAGATGTGGTGTATTGAGAATTTAATAAGGTAACTCCATCATTATCATATAAATAAGCCCACACATTTTGACCGTTGTTAGATTGTAAATTTAAGCTAATCATTCCATCTGAAGTAGTGGTTATGCTATACCAATCCTCTCCATCTTTTTGTAGATTGTAATAGTAGTTAGTATGGCCAGTTACGGTCCCATTTAAGGGCAATACAAGGGCTTGCGCTTTTGTATTATTAGGTTCTGTGTCATTTGGTTGCTCAGGCAAAAACAAACTATCCTCAAGTGTATAAGGGACCCATTCACCATCGTAAAAGGTATTTACTTTAACGTAGTAAGTGCCTGCTGTAAGTCCATCTTTGTTTACCACAAAGGCTGAGCCTGTAGTATAGCTTCCTGCCAATAAAGTAGTTCCATCATTATCATAAAGATAAGCCCAAACATTCTGTCCATTTCCGGAGGTCATAGTCAATCGTAATCTTCCATCTGCATTGGTAGTTACCTTGTACCAATCAGCGGTATCTTTTTTATTGTTGTAATAATAGTTAGTATGGCCTTTTACAGCACTATTCAATGGTAAAGTTAATGCCGTAGCTTGTGTTCCATTTGGTTCAGTATCGTTTGGTTCATAAGGTACAAACAAACTATCCTCAAGTGTATAAGGGACCCATTCACCATCGTAAAAGGTATTTACCTTGACGTAGTAAGTGCCTTCGGCAAGTCCATCTTTGTTTACTACAACGGCTGAGCTTGAAGTGAAGCTTCCTGCCAATAAAGTAGTTCCATCATTATCATAAAGGTAAGCCCAAACATTTTGTCCATTGCCCGAGGTCATGGTCAATCGTAATCTTCCGTCTGCATTGGTAATTACCTTGTACCAATCAGCGGTATCTTTTTTATTGTTGTAATAATAGTTGGAATGGCCTTTTACAGCACTATTCAATGGTAAAGTTAATGCTATAGCTTGTGTTCCATTTGGTTCAGTAGGTACAAACAAACTATCGGCCAATGTATAAGGAGCCCATTCGGAATTATAAAAAGTATTTACCCTTACATAGTACGTACCTGCTGCTAGTCCATCTTTATTTACAACTACAACCGACCCTGTAGTATAGCTACCGCTAAGCAATGTAGTGCCATCATTATCATATAGGTTGGCGTAAACATTTTGTCCATTGCCAGAAGTCATTGTTAACCGTAGTCTTCCATCTGCATTGGTCGTTATTTTGTACCAATCCATAGTATCGCGTTGGTTGTTGTAATAATAATTGATATGACCTGTCTTTTGTCCATTCAACGGTAATGTTTTGGCCTGGCCTCTGGTAGCATTTGGCTCAACATCATTTGCCTGTATCGGCTGTGTAAGCGTGTTGGATATTGTATAAGTAGGCATTTGCCCTGAATAAAAGGGGAATATTTTAAGAAAGTAAGTGCCGGCAGCAAGCCCGTCTTTTGAAATGATTATATTCGAATTTGTGTATTGTGAATTGAGCACAATTACTCCATCATTGTCTAAAATCTGGCAGGATAAGTACAAGCCATTTAGTACATTTAAATAGACATATAAGCGACCGTCACCTGTCGTGGTAACACTCCACCAATCTTCATCATCAGTTACACCAATAGCACCATCATTAGATCCATTAAGTGCTAATACATTGGCTGTTGCCCGGGTATTGTTTGGCTCCGTTTCTGTAGCGGTTGCTGTAATCCAAATAATGGAGCTACTTAGCATTAATAAAAGTAAAAATTTGTGTTTCATGTTTACAGTTTTTGTTTTTTTTTAAATAATATCTTAATTGTTAAGTGCTTTTTTCACAGGTCAATTCGGAATATGATATTAAATTAGGTTGCAACCTCTAAGTTAAGTTTTCTAATTATACCAAAGGGGTAAATTTCTTTGCAACAGTACCTTTTTACTTGACGTGATAAAATGAAATTTCCAATAGTTACCTGTAAATTGCTTTTTAAATTGGAAGCGTTTAATATGGAAGTTGATTTCGAAAAATGGTTCTTTAAATACAAGGGTTTGCATGTGGTGATGTGGACTATTACAGCTGCCAGTACATTTCTCACTTATTATTCACCACAAGGTTCATTGTTGGCCCAGGTATGCAATGCCGCTGCCGTTGCTGTTAGTTCTACTATTCCTTTTTACACCACCGCTTACTTTTTAATCCCCCGGTTTCTTTACACCAAGCGATATTTTGCTTTTATTATTTGTATGGTTGTTTTAATTATTCTAACCGGTTCACTGATGATGGTAATTGTAAGATCGGTAGATCATATTTTCGATCCATCTCGAGCCATTATTCCAACAGACTCCGGTACGCTTCGGTATGCGCTGAATATTTTTATGTGGACAGCAATGATAGCTTCCTTTGGAGCAGGCGGGCTTAAAATAATGTCGGATAGTTTTCGACTTAGAACAAAATTGCAAATAGTAGAAAACGAAAAGATCAGTACAGAACTCAACTTTCTGCGTTCGCAAATCAATCCGCATTTTCTATTCAATGCGATGAACACTATTTATTTTCAAATAGATAAGCGCAATGTGTTTGCCAGAGAGTCTGTTGAAAAATTATCAGAAATGCTGCGCTACCAATTGTATGACTGTACTACTGATAAAATTGAAATTAGTCAGGAGCTTGATTATATCAGAAATTATGTAGCCATGCAAACATTGCGATTAGAAAAAGGGTCAGCTATAAGCCTTGAGATTAGTCCCGCAATTCCATCCTTTAAAATAGCACCTTTACTGATACTTCCAATTGTAGAAAATGCTTTCAAACACATTTCGCACTTTAAAGATCCTGCGGCAAATGTTATTAAAATACAACTGCGCCATACTGATCATCATTTTGAGGTGGATGTATTCAATACCTACGATCAGCTGAATGGAGCCAAGCACCTGATCAACTCCGGTGGGTTGGGTGTACAGAATTTAAGGAGAAGGTTAGAACTTTTATATCCTGACCGTTATGAATTGGATATAGTGAAAGAAGAAAGATATTTTCATACCAACCTAAAAGTTGACTATTATGATTAACTGTTTGGTAGTAGACGATGAGCCAATTGCCCGCAATGGATTGCTGGAACATATTCAGCAGATAGAATTTTTGAATCCCGTTGCCGCATGTAAAAATGCAGTAGAAGCAGCGATGTTCCTGCAAAAAGAAAAGATTGATTTGATGTTTCTGGATATACAAATGCCAAAGCTAACCGGGATAGACTTTTTAAAAAACCTATCTGCACCACCGCTTGT
>JANMZN010000190.1:0-36930 GCA_031383285.1 Segetibacter sp. | reverse complement strand
CAATTGGCAACAACATCAACCTATTTTCACTTTATCTTCCCAGAAATTAAGTGTTGGCAAAACAGCAAAAAACTAATCTGTTATAACCACCTCTGTTTTCTCATCTTTCTGTTTCCACAATACTTTCACTTTTTGACTTATCAATGCGTCAATCACTTTTCCAGTATAATCTGGTTGTATCGGCAATTCTCTACTAAATCTACGATCTATTAATACACATAATTCAACACTTGATGGCCTTCCAAAATCTTGCAAAGCGTCCAACGCTGCCCTGATAGTCCTTCCCGTATAAAGCACATCATCAATTAAAACAACCTTTCTATTATCTATACTAAAATCAATTTGCGTCTTATTTGGAACTTTTAATTCTCGCCTTACATCATCTCTATAAAAAGTGATATCCAAATAGCCATAATTCAGTTTTTCATTTGGCAGGTTTTTTTTCAACTCTTCTGCTATCTGGTCACTTAAAAATACACCCCGTGGCTGCAAACCAATAATTACAGTGTTAGAAAAATCCACGTGATTCTCCAATATCTGATGGGCTAGTCTTTTTATAGTTAAAGCTATTTGTGGTTCTGTAAGTATTAATTTCAAAAAAAAGATTTTTACGAAAATAATCATAGTTACTTAAACCATAGCTATTACAGTCAAATTCCTTATAACTATGTTATAAAATCTTAAATAAATCCTTATAGATTATCTAAGGCAAATTCTATTTCGCTTTTTGTTTTTAGCTCTGGTGTCATAGAGACAACCATGTTATCTGAAGAAACAATCTCCTTGGTTCCAAGGTAGAATTCGGTGCCCCTCAATGAAATGGACACCAATAATATTTCTTCGTTAATCGGAATACCGGCAGCAAAGAATGTACGACTTTCAGGGTCACCAAGCAGTTGGACTATTGTATTGGAATGCTTAAAGACCGCATAGGTAGTGGTGTTGGTATTTGTATAGTTTGCAGGAAGTAAAGTTGTTATTTTGGTTCTTGGCATAGAAGTGTCCCTAAACCTTTCACAAGTTATCCAATCAAATTTTCCAGAAAATAAGTTATATCCTTTTACAACACCACTTGTATTAACCCTTGTAAATGTTGTAACCCTTGAAGAATCTGTAGCTTTCATCCACGTAAATAGTGGATTGGTGCCAATTGGCAATGGAGGTACAGGATTGTGCTGACCATAAAATACCAACATATTGTTTACAGGTGAAGAATCGATAAAATTAATAATCGCTCTTTTATTGGACCTCAACAATACTTCCGAACCATTTTGGCTAGTATTAATATAAAAAGAACCTGCACTTTCCAAAATACTAGAGTAGCTAGTAGTAGGCCTGGCAAAGCGCATATAGTCGCCTTTTTTGTTCAATACGAGTAATTCAATTTTCACGTTGCCACTTACTGCATTTCCATTCGCAAAAACGCAACTTCCAGACGGAATGGTTACCTCAACACTGTTAGAAAATTTAACTACAGAAGTGGATGATGCGTTAAAAGAGTCAACCAAAGGCGTATAAGAAAATTCCTGAGATAGCCTGTAAGCAGAAGCATCCATTGGCACATTGGTCGCCCACGTAGTATCATTTAAGGGATGACCAATGTATGGTACAAATTCTACTGAGTTGTCTTTGCTGCAACTTGTCAATAAAAATGGTACAAAAAAAAGTACTAAAATGTTTTTCATCAAATTGTTTCTCATATTATCAGATACCATCTAAGATCAATGCGTTGCCTTGAAGTTTGATAAATTATAACGAACCCCTAATAAAATACCAGATAGTTTATACTTCTCATTAACTATGCTTGAACTATTGGTTAAACTAGAAAGGTTATACCTTATGTAGGGCTCAGCAAATACACTTGTCCTAGCCCCAACCCACTTGATAACACTTACCCCCCCATATAAACCAAAACCAGTATTCTTCTTATAAACTGTAGCCTTATTTTTTGCAAAGGAAACCGGCAATAAATTGGCATCTAAACCTTCGCCCTCTTGCCAAGATTTTATATTTAGAATTGGACCACCGTTTATTCCAATTTGCCAACCGTTTAATGTAAAAACATACCCAAGTAAAAAGGGTATATCTACACTACGGTATCGGTTAAAAGCAGTAGTTTGGGAATATCCAATTTGTTCTGTTACTGATGTATCTCTAACCAAAATAGTTTGACCCTGCGAACCAATAATTGTACGTGTAGTAACAACTGTAGTTAATCTCCTTTCATTTTCAATCCGGTTCGTGAATTTTTCATTCATTTGTGTAAACTGAAACCCTGTTTTGAACACCATATTTTCTCCTAATTCCTTTGAAAACCTTACACCAGCAGTGAATGATAATTGCCTAGATTCACTACTGTCTTTACTTTGAAGCAATCTAGTGCTAGTGCCTTTGTTTAATGTGTTTTGCTTTGTTACTAAATCAGGGGATCCGTACACCTCAATAAACCAATCTCCATTTTGTGCATCACCAGATTTTGGGCAATCTATTTTTTTAAAACCTGAAATTTTTAAGGCTTTCATATTTATTTTCAAATTATCTAATCCGGTTGGTCTATTCAATGTGCTTATTTCAGGCAGGAAATTTGTTTTTGACTTATTCACACTTGCCTCCCAATCGCTCATAAATGGTTTAACAATTTGCTCCCCATCAATGATGTTTTTTCCTTTTGGCTGACCGACCTTCAACCTATTCCGTAAGCTAAACAATGGGTTAGGCACAGATAGATGAGTAGCAATTGTTTCAACGGAATTAGCTTTAGAACTTGAATTGTTTCGGATGAATGCAGCTTTAGTTTTTTCAGTAGTCTTAGCACTACTTGTTTTTACTTCTGAACTACTTAGCTCTTCAATATTTGAAGACTTTTGAATTGTTGATAATGAAAATTTCTTTCTGGTAGATGGAAGTTCTTTTACTTCAATCTTTTGTTGATGAACAACAATATTGTTTTTAGTTGAAGCAGCATTGTACCAGAAATAAGTACCTGCAACCATTGACATTAATAAAATACCTCCGGCTAAAAGCAATTGTCTATTCCACCAAGCACCCTTTCGATCCTTCTCTTTCTCCTGCACAATTCTTTGCCACATATCTGTAGGCACAGCAGATGCATGGTTAGTAACCTTCTCTTTTATAAAATTATCAAATGTGTTGTCACGCATTTATACAGCTATTTTGTGCATGTTTAGTATTTTATTTTGAAGCATCTTTCGCGCTTTCACCAATTGACTTCTGCTAGTAGATGCTTCTATGTTTAGCATTTTCCCAATTTCATCGTGGCTATATCCTTCAATAATATTCAAGTTGAATACCAATCTATAGCCTTCAGGCAACTGGTTAATCAATTTTAGAATTTCTTCTTCTCCCAAATTTGAATAAGCATATGATTGCAATTGATTTTTGGCTTCATTATAATCGTCAGTATCAGTAAACTTCAGTTTCTTTTTCGTTACATATTTAAGTGCAGTGTTTACTACTACTCTCCTTACCCAACCTTCAAAAGAACCATCAAATTTAAACTGGTGAATGTATTTGAAAACCCTAATAAACGCATCCTGCAACATATCTTCCGCCTCCATCTGGTCTTTAGAATAGCGAAGGCAAACAGTCATCATCTTGCCTGCGTACAGCTCAAAAAGCTTCTGCTGGCACTTAATATTGTCATTAAGACACCCCTTGATGATTTCGTATTCAGTCAAAACTTTACATGAATTTCAAGATTCTTTAAAAAATAGATACCCCAAATTTAATGATTGCTGCCTGTAAATGGCAAAATAATCTAATTACAATACATACAAATTATATACAAAGGCTATATTTTTTCGCTTAATGATTACAGCATTATTTGAACATGAAAAATTGTACTACTGGATTTCAATCAATTCAATTGTGAAAGAAAGATGAAAAATCAAAATATTAAGTTGCAAAACTAAGATAGCTCCTACAGCTATATTTCGCCTTTAATGGTCATTTTTTAGAATAATAGTTTTGCAGCAACTTTTTATTGGCTTGCATAACGAACATATTGAACAGTCCAATTTTCTATTAAAGATTATGACAAGGAAAATATCTATTACGAAATAATAACTATTTGGAATAAAATTAACCTATAATTCCAACAATGCTTTGACCGGATCTTTGCCAAACAAAAGTAGTTCAGGGGCTTCCAGCAGCTCCTTTACCCTTACAAGAAAGCTTACACTTTCGCGACCATCTATTATCCGGTGATCGTAGCTGAGTGCCAAATACATCATTGGCTTAATTACTACCTGACCATTAATAGCCATTGGTCTTTCTTGTATTTTGTGCATCCCAAGTATTGCACTTTGAGGAATATTGATAATCGGTGTTGACATCAACGATCCAAATACACCTCCGTTTGTGATGGTAAAAGTACCGCCCTGCATTTCCTGCATTGACAATTTATTATCTCTTGCTTTGCCCGCTAGTTCTACTACTTTCTTTTCTATATCAGACATGCTCATACTTTCAGCATTTCTGATTATAGGAACAACCAATCCTTTAGGGGCAGATACAGCAATGGAAATATCAACATAATCATGGAATACCAATGTATCTCCATCAATATAGGCATTTACGCTAGGCCATTCTTGAAGTGCATAGCAAACTGCTTTGGTGAAGAAGCTCATAAAGCCCAGATTCACACCATGCTTTTCTTTGAACTTATCTTTGTATTGGGTTCTTAGCGCAATTATTTTACTCATATCCACTTCATTAAAAGTGGTGAGCATGGCTGTAGTATTTTTAGCTTCAACAAGTCGGCGGCTAACAGTCTTGCGAAGATTGCTCATTTTCTCAATACGCTCATTACGGCTAAACAATGCTTGGCCCGCCGCAGCTTTTTTGCCTGGATTTGCCAAGGCATTCAATACATCGTCTTTCATTATTTTTCCTAAAGAACCGCTGGCTTGTATTGTTGATGGGTCAACTTTTTTATCTGCTATTATTGCAGCAGCTACTGGAGAAGCTTTAATATCGTTTGATATACTTGTAATCGGTGCATTTGTTGCGGCTGGTTTTACAGAATTCTCGGGTACCGCAGCATTGATGACTGCTTTAACCTCATCCACTACAACATCGCTATTGATGGAAGCAACTATATCTCCAATATTTATAGTATCTCCTTCTTTTGCTTTGTGGGCTAGTTGTCCGGCTTCTTCTGCATTGAGTTCAAATGTGGCCTTTTCACTTTCCATTTCAGCTATCACTTCATCTCTAAGTACCAACGCGCCGTCTTTCTTCAACCATTTCACCAAAGTTACTTCGGTTATAGATTCTCCTATTGTTGGCACTTTAATATCAATTGTACCTTTTCCAATAGCAACAGCTTTGGTTACATCTGTTGGCTGTACAGTTATTTCTTCTATAGGTGGTTTAGCCAACAACGATTTAGTGGCAGTTCCTTTAGGATTAACTGCTGTCTCATCAATTTGAGCCAAAACAGAGCCAATCAATAATGTATCCCCTTCAGCAGCTTTTGTATTTAAAATGCCCGCTTTTTCTGCATTTACCTCGAAAGTTGCTTTTTCGCTTTCCAATTCAGCTATCACCATATCCCTTTCAACAAAATCGCCTGCCTTTTTTACCCATTTTACCAAGGTTACCTCATTAATTGATTCTCCAATAACCGGAACTTTTATGTCGATCATACAAAAACTATTGAGTATTAAATTTGGGCGAAATTAACTTGTTTTAGTTGTTAACGTTCAAATTGATATGACAAGCCACTAAAATTTCAATTAAATAAAATTTAATAAATCTAAATGAATACGGCTTTATTTTTAGTTAACACACTAAACTTATAAAAATTAATTTTTAAATTAACTGGCTGAATTAATAGCCTAATCGAAAGTCAAATTTTACTTCATTTTAATAGGTTGTGTAAAAGGAGATAAACAATATTTCTTGCCTTACCCAAACAAAAAAGTATAGCATATTTTTTTAAGGCTATGATTAATAAATCAATACTTAGAACCTTTAAAAAATCAATCGCTTTTCTTTTACAAATCCATGATTAGATCGCTGTATGATTTCTCAATCACGTGACTATCAGACAATTCAAAAAACTCAAAATACTTATCACATTGTTCTTTCAGTGCTTCTATGCTGATTGTTCCATCGTTATCAATTACTTCCACTTCAATAAAAGTTCCCAAATTTTCTACTAAGTCAAAATGGAACTTCACATTGTCGATGAAATATATTTTTCGTTTTTTGTCAACCACCGATATTATGCCAAATTGAAGAGACAAAATATTTTTCAAAGCAATAGCTGGTTCATGCTTATACAGGATAACCTCAGATAGTTTTGCTCCTGCTATATTTTCCCGATTATAGTTTATTAATGCATTTTCAATATTGCCTTCTCTTAACTTTAACCGACCTTTTGGAACATTAAAATAAGTATCTATCTGGTGGTCTAACCCATGGTAAATTGGATTGAGTGAAAGCAACTTTTCTTCATACTTCTCCAAATTTTCAACGGTTGCCTTGAACTCATAATTCTTAATATTCATCTATTAAATAGTTTTGATTTGAGGATTTAAAAGTTCAAGTAAAAAATTAGCTCTTCATAATATATTAAATAGCCAGCAAAAAACTATCTCTTGAAGCTCAAAAGCAGCATTACACTTTTGTTTTGCCCTTGCGGAGAACCCTCCTCCCATTTTTCAACCTCGCGTTGTCTTTGAAGAAGTTCTTGCGCTCATTTTGTACGTTATTTCGTACTTACGAAACATATAGATTTGACAAAGCAAGAAAGTATTAAATAATGGAATATATACTAAACCCTATTTTATAATTCTTTGCAATTTTTCGCCCCACCTAAAAGAAAATCGATGGAATCGTATAAGCATCTCATTCATTGAAGTAAAAAAAATGCTTCGAAATGTTTGCAAAATAATCACTAAATACTAAATGCAGTATCAATAATTTCAGCCTGCTCCTGAGCGTGTACTTTAGAGTATCCGGTGGCAGTAGAAGAGCTAGGTTGCCTGCTTATAACACCATAATTCATTCCTCGTAAGTTCATTTGCAAAAATCCTGCAGCGCCCATATTCATAGGTTCCTCCTGTACCCAAAACCAGGTTGCCTTGTTGTACTTGTTATACAACACTTCTAATTGTTTTGTAGGCAAAGGATATATCTGTTCCAATCTGATTATAGCTACGTCAGTCCGGTTCTCCTTTTGCTGCCTTTCTGCAAGGTCAAAATAAACCTTACCTGAGCAGAAAAGGACTTTTTTCACGGCATCTGTTTTTGTAACGAAAGTATCGTCCAAAACTTCTTTAAAACCACCCGTTAAGAACTCGTCCATTTTGCTATAACTACCTGGGTGTCTAAGGTTAGCCTTTGGTGTAAACACTACTAATGGCTTCCTGAAATTCCAGGCAAGCTGCCTTCTTAATGCATGGAACAAATTGGCAGATGTTGTGATATCTGCAATTACCCAATTTTGTTCTGCCGACATTTGTAAAAAACGTTCCATACGGGCACTACTATGTTCAGGGCCTTGACCTTCGTATCCGTGTGGCAACAACATTACCAACCCACTCATCTGCTGCCATTTAGTTTCGGAGCAGGAGATAAATTGGTCAACCATTGGCTGTGCAGTATTAAAGAAATCACCAAACTGCGCCTCCCACAAAACCAAAGTATTTGGATTGGCTATTGAATAGCCATATTCGAAACCCAATACTGCATATTCACTTAGAAAGGAATTATAAATTCTAAACTTTCCCTCAGCACCAGGTATATGATTTACACGATTGTAACTACTATCGTTTTGCTCATCTCTCAGTACAGCATGGCGATGAGAGAAAGTTCCTCTTCGTACATCCTGCCCACTCATTCGCACATCGTTTCCATCTAGCAACAAAGAACCGTACGCTAAAAGCTCACCTGTAGCCCAATCAATAGACGTATCTTTTTCGAAAAGCTTGATCTTATCCTGCAATAACTTTTCAACTTTTCTCAATGGTTGAAAATTATCAGGCCACTTCATCAGGTTATCAAAGACCAATGTAAACTGCTCTTTGGTAATAGCAGTAGCAGGTGATTGATCAAAATCTTCCTTGGTTGCCTTCTTCAAATTTTGCCACCAAAGCTCTGGTTTTTGAAATTTATATGGAATAGGATTCTGCTTAAGATCATCCAACCGCTCTTGCAAATCGCTCCAGAATTTCTTCTCCATCTCTTTGGCCAACGCTGCATCAATAGATCCATTTTGGACAAGTTTTTGGTTGTAAATTTCTCTTGGATTGGCATGCTTTTCTATCAAGGCATAAAGCGTAGGTTGAGTATATTTTGGATCATCGCCTTCATTGTGCCCATGACGGCGGTAACAAACCATGTCAACAAAAACATCGGTATTAAACTCCTGACGATAGCGCATTGCTATTCTACTTAACTTAACCACAGCCTCAGGATCATCGCCATTTACATGAAATACAGGCGCCTGGATCATTGAGGCTACAGACGTACAATAATCAGCCGTACGGGCATCATCAAAATCTGTTGTAAAACCAATTTGATTGTTAATAACAAAATGGATAGTTCCACCTGTATAATAGCCTTTTAATCCGCTCATTTGCACCACTTCATAAACTACCCCTTGACCAGCTACCGAGGCATCACCATGAATGAGTATGGGTACAATGCTATCATATTCGCTTTCATATATAACGTCTGCTTTACTTCTTGCAAACCCCACCACTACCGGGTCAACAGCTTCCAGGTGCGATGGATTTGGACAAAGCTGCAGGTTTACTGTTCTACCGTCCTGAGTAGTATGTTCACCTCTAAAACCCATATGGTATTTTACATCGCCACTACCCATTGTTGTATCAGGCAAAGCAGTTCCTTCAAACTCATTAAAAATTTGCTCGTACGTCTTTCCAAGTGTATTTGCCAAAACATTTAAGCGACCACGGTGCGCCATTCCAATTACAACTTCTTGCACACCTAAATCAGCCGCACTATTGATCATAGCGTCTAAAGCTGCTATTGTTGTTTCTCCTCCTTCCAATGAAAATCTCTTTTGTCCTATGTATTTGGTATGAAGGAATTTTTCGAAGATGACACCCTGGTTTAATTTTTCCAGAATGTTCTTCTTATCCTCTATAGAAAGCTGCTTTTGAAAATCAGTTTCTATTTCATTCTGTAGCCAATCAATTTTCTCCTGGTCGTTTATATAAGTATATTCTATACCAACAGAAGAAGTGTAGCAACCTTGCAAAAAGGAAATAATATCTTGCAATGTTCTACTCTTAAGTCCTAGGTAATTTCCCGCTTCAAAAGTAATTTGAAGATCTGCATCGGATAAACCAAAATGCTCAAGATTTAGATTTGCTCTTCGGTCTTTTCTTTCACGAATCGGATTGGTTTTAGCTATAAGATGTCCCTTTTTTCGATAGGCTTTAATCAGGCGCAAAACACTCAACTCTTTTTGCACTTTTTTATCATCCACTAGAACCGATGCTACGCTTGGAGATTCGGGAGAAGCCCCATTGGAAATAGGTGCATTTTGACTGATAGCAAAATCAAAACCTTCAAAAAATTTGCGCATTTCTGGGTCAACACTGTCAGGGTTTACCGCAAATTCTTTGTACAGGCTTTCAATGTATGCCGGATGAGAATTGGTGATGTATGAAAAATCCTTCATAAATAAATTTAACTATATTGGCAATAATGGATGCAAATATCGTTTATTGAAGGATAAAATTGGTAGTGAAATTATATATGATTAATCAGGGCGAAAAGAGACATAAAAAAGGATGAAAAATATTTTCCTTTAAATATATTATTGGCTACTGATTTTTCCTCCTTTATAACATTTTTGAGAATGCGGGAATTTGTAAGATAAAATTTATCCGGACTATATAAAAATAAACAACTACCATTTTTCACTTTGTCAATAATTGGCTTACTTAAGGCTTCGGGTAATGCCGGGCAACCTTGGCTTCGGCCAATAAAACCTTGGGTTTTTATTGCGTCTTCCGTAACGTATGAAGCACTGTGCATTACTATCGCACGACTGTTCGCATTATCATTTATACCTTTTTCCTCACCAATTAAGCGAAGGGATAAACCATGTTTTCCAAAATAGGTATCCCCTGTAACAAAAAAGCCAAGGCTGCTTTTATTGCTCTCAGGCGCATTGGAAAAATCACTTGCCATTTCTCGTCCCGACCCTCTTCCATGGGCAACGTACGTATTAAAAAGCAATTTCCCATTCTTTAAATCAATTACATACAACCTTTTCTTACTGGATGGATGGCTAAAGTCAACAATTGATAAAACACTTGAATTATTTAATTTCCCGTTACTTAAAAGTGTCACGTAACCTTGAATGGCATATTCATATGCAGATTTTGAAAGTCCAAGTTCAAAAAGATTCAATAACTCATACAAGGAAGTAGCCTTTTCAATTACTCCTTCTTTGTCTTTATTGTTATCTGTAAAAGAAACAAATGAAGATTCAGTTTTTATAGGAAAGATATCATTACCCATTATTGGCCTTCCTGATGCAAATATCAATTGCATTGAAAGAACTACAGTAAGAATAAATGCTTTAATCATTCGCTGTATTATTTAATGGTTTCAAAAATACAAAAAAAAAATTCTGAAAATGCTAATGAAATTTGTTCAAAAAATGTATCAACGCTTAAACCTAGTGGTTGGTAATATAAGATTAAAGGTAATCTTTATAAATGTTTAGCAATAAACAAAAAAGATGCTTATATAATATTTAACGGTTATTGTTAACTATAATAGAAATCGAACCAGATATTTATTTTCTGAATTTGTGCAAGGAAATTAGACACTTGGGGAGGATGTAAGAGATAAAAAAACGTAATAAATATTTTGTTGATTATTCTAATCCACAATGACAACTTTCATCGGAATGCAATCTAAACTTAGTCATTTTACTTAAAGATTCCTTTAACAGCACAAACTGTTTTGGGTCAATAAAACTGCCAAAATAAGTTCCTAAATTAGAAGTATGTCTCTATTTACACTTACTAAGTCCATCGGTAGCAGAAGCATCTCCTGGATGACTAAGCAGCGCTTTTTTAAATAAAGTTTTCGCATCTTGAGCACGACCCAAATTTAGATAAGTCCACCCAAGCATGTGGTTAGAATCGTAATCAAATGGATATAAGTTTACACCCTTTTCAAAATACTTTGCTGCAGTTTCATACTTCTTTCTATTGTAATAAATAATACCTGCCCAATAATTTGTATTGGCATTTTGAGGGTCAATCTTTAGTATTTCTTCATATTGTAGCAATACCTTATCCCAGCTTTCCAATGCTGATAATGGTTTAATCATCCCTAATTTAGCTTCAATGGAATAGGACTTTAGGTTGATCGCTTTTTGGTAATAACTTTGAGATTGGGGGTAATTACCATTTATATAACTTAACCACCCTAACCGCAAGTTTATTTCGTAGCTTTTCTCGCTGTATACTTTTACCAATGAAGCAATAGCCTCTGTATATTTTTTATTGTATTCCTGTGTGTAGCTTTCTACAAATGCTTTTTGAAGGTCTCCTGATTGAGAAAAAACAGTCATTGACTGAAACACAATTGCTACTAAAATTATTATTTTACTTATAGTTTTCATAACCGATTAATTTGTTGATTTATAAATTATTTTATTTTACCCAATCCTTCAAGTGCAGAGGCATCGCTTGGGCGAACCATTAAGGCTGCTTGAAAAAATGTTTTTGCTTCAGCACTTTTACCTTGGTTTAGAAGCGACCAAGCTAGCATGTTATTTGAATCATAGTCGAATGGATACAGCTCGACTATTTTTTCAAAAAATTTCTGTGCTGATTTGTAATCTTTTTTGTTGTAGTTAATGACTCCCGACCAATAATTAGCAATAGTATTTTGAGGATGTAACTTAATTATGCTGGCATACTGTTGCAATAACTTTGTACCATCATCTAAGAAAGCAAGGGGCATTACAATACCCAATCTCGGTTCCAACGCCTCTGGTTTTTGGCTAATCGCTTTTTGATAGTAACTACCTGAAGTTTCATAATTTTTGCTCAGATAATATAACCAACCCAACCGTAAATTCATTTCGTAACTATCGTTGCTATAAACTTTATTAAGCTCAGCGATAGCTTTATCATAGTTTTTCAGATATTCCTCATTATAACTTCCGCTAAATGCTTTTTCCATATTACTCCCATTCTGAGCAATACCAACAGCAGCATGAAATAATAAGGCACTAACTACGAATATTTTTTTTACAATTTCCATGATAGACCTCCTGTTATTGAGTGTTGATTAAAAGGTAAAAGTGTTTTATAAAGTTCTCTTTTTTCATAAGTATATCCAGCCGTCAAAACTAAATTTGAAGTAGGTGTGACATATAGGGTCCCACCTGCTTTAAACGTATTTTTATCAATTGCATTGTACACATACAATGCATCATTTTCAAGCAAATTATTAAATTCTCCAAAAGTTCCATTTACTTCGACCCATGTTTTCTTCATAAGTTTAAAGCCAATAACCTGTTTAATATTAAATGCCGTTCCGGTATTGGAATTAGTTCTAAGGATCCCTGTAGAAAAACTATAAAAATTGAGGTTTCCTAAAGGATACAACCCAAGCTTAACATTGTATTGGTAATAAGTAGAATCAGTCAACTTAGCGATGTTGGCATCTGCGCTAATGTCATAATAATGATTAAAATAAGTCAACCCAAGACCTCCAACATGATTGGAATAAACAAAGTTATTAAATGGTGTATTGAGGAAATGATAAATCGCTTTTAGTTGTACCTTATTAGACACATTGATCAGGGTTTTATTATAATACTCCTTCTGGTTTACCTGAATATTGTTATTGTTTACAACAGCAGTTAACTTCGATTCGCGTACTACCTGGTTGTACATTCCGAGTGCGTTGACCATATGAATATTCAACCCCAATCGGGTACCTAAATCAAGTCTGGCATACAATGAGTTTTCTCTTGCTTTAATGTCGGTCTGCTTATAACTAACTTCCAGTCCGACATCTGTTAAAGCAAAAGCGTTCAAATTTTCATTTTTCAAAACTTCCTCTGAAAGATATTTTGCATGCCTATCTGCAAGTGCTTCATGGTTTAGGTATTTCTTACAAAGAAAAAGATAATAATGCGCCGTAGCATTATACGAATCTTCCTTTATTACTGCTTCATAATGCTTGATCGATATACTGAAATTATTGAGCATATAGGCAGCATAACCCAACCTCAGCCTAAGCAAAATGAAATCTTGCCCACTTCCTATAGCGTTATCACCAAATTGCAATAACTCTTTCCAATTACCCTTTTCATACAATGAATAACTCTTTGTATTAACTTCTTCAAAAGTCATATTTGTCTGAGCACTTAGCAAAGTAGAGATCAACATCCCTGCAAAAAAAATAAACAGTTTTATTCTGTACATGTAGCCTCTATTGTTTTATTATTAATAATAACCTTGAAAGCATGCAGTGCGCCATTTTGAACAATTATTGTTGACCGCATTTTTTCTTTTGCAATTCCAAGTATTGATTGGTTTTGCTCACTGTTTAATTCTAAATGATGATCACTTAACCCACTTTCCTTCCTTACCTTACATTGATAATTTATCTTTATGAAAATGGAGAAAGGCGCAACCATATCTTGTATCCACCTTATAGGCCTAAAACCAAGAATATTCAATGGATAATTGTCATTGACTGTAATGTCTTTTTCTGCACTAAGGAGCACTTTGTAAGCAGATAAGTAAAATAGGTAAAGGAGGGTATCTTTTTTGCCAAAATAATTGATAAAATAAAAAAGCGTTCCATTGTAAGTGAAATACGCAAAGGCATTGTGTTGTTCGCAATAAAGATAAGATTCATTGTAAATGCTTGTAACCACCTCCCACTCTTCCGTTCCAAAGCCATCAGCACTCACCTTTAACACAAAACCAGGCTGAAAATTAAACGCTTTCTGAAGTTGTTTATTAGTCATTACATTAGTCACAAAGTCACCCTCCTTTGGTACAACAAAGGTTTCTAGTTTTTCATTGTCATCTTTACGTGAATAAAAAAATGAAAGTGGATAGTACTTTGTCTTCGATCCTACATAAGGGGTGGATTGCACCTGAAAGTGCAAATGCGGTTCGGGGGACCTGCCGGAACTACCGCATGTAGCTATCATTTCTCCCTTTCTTACGTATTGACCTTTGATTACTTTAAAAGAGTTTTTCTTGAGGTGGGATAATTTGGTATATAAAGAATCAGCGTGTTTAATTACAATACTATTCCCCCAATTCTGTCCCGTATTTGTTTTTCCAATTTCATTATCATCTATGAAGTCAACTACTTCTTCGACTATACCATCTGCAGGACTTACAACTGGTTTATTATAACAATAGAAGTGTTCTGGCATAATGCCAGGCATTGCATATGTTTTCATTTCAGGATCCAATATTACAAAATCCAATGCCTTACTCCAATCGCCTTTGTGGGTCATGGAACCATTATAACCCTGACTAACCATCCACTCACCAAGAACTGGCAAAGCAAGGTGGTGATAAAACTGATTCATCAGCCTGTCTTTTCCATTTATGTAACGATATAGATTTATTTCGGGACTATAATACTGAATTGGCGTCAATACCAATCGTCCCGGGTTTGTTCTTAACTTTAAGCAATAAAGAAACAGTATAACAGCAAAGCAAAATGGAAGTGAGAAAACGGGAAGCCCCCATAAAAAAGTAATCTTACCTAAAGCTACTACCAATATATACGAAAGTGGAACGATTAAACATGCCCATAAAAATGAAAATATAGAAGGGATGATATAGAAGCCCCCTATAGCTACTGCAACCAACATGAAGTTGGTTCCCATATTATAATAGTTCACACCACCCAAAGGAAATCCACCCATGAACCCGTTGAAAATCATGGCAACAGCATATCCTACAACCATTAATAAAAAACCAATGCGAGAATGGATTAGCAGACCAATGGACAATAATATACCCGCTAACAGATTATTTTGAAAAATAATGGCGCTCATTGAACGAAAGAAACCGGCTACATAATCGGGCAATGTCCAGTTTTCTATCAACTGAAAATAATAGATCAACTTGTTACCTCCGGTTGCATACATTTCATTGAGCCAATAAATATTTCTTGTAGTTAATCCAATGGCAGAAAATTCTTTAGAAGCCAGCATTACAAGCCAAAAGCTCAATATGAATCCTAACGACAATGCTGGCAAACCATTCTTTGCGAGCTTAGCAATAAATGCTGCTGATAATAAAACAGAAATAAGTGAAGCAAAAGCCAGTAATATCCAAAAAGCTGCACTGTAATCGTAGAAAGTACCCATACCAAGGCCAAGCAATAAAGCACTGTAAGTGTACAATCCTGTCTTGACTTGCAATCTTCCAAACCCCATAGCATAAGCAGACAGTAACGCAATAGCGGTAGCCGCCACGCCTGCCAATCCACTATGAGGATTAAAAAACGAAATGACCAATATCATTACAGCCAACCAGCTATTCTTTGAAAAGAACAACATGGAATAACTGTTCAAAATAGAAAGCCCTGCAAACTTTAGAAACGATATTATCTGCGTTTGTTTCAAATTTGGCATTTAGGTTACTTCAAATGATCAGGGATTTCCTCAAGTTGCTGAAGGTAGTCTAATGTTTCAGCTTTTCTAACAACGTGGGTTTGCCCTTTCGTATCAATCAGCACGATATTTGGCCTCATAGCAATAAACTGCATCCATTGGGTCATGTTATATGCTCCAACTTTATGCACTACTACATGATCACCTTTGTTAAGCAAGGGAAGACAAACACTTTCTCTTACTACATCAATATTCATACACAATGGACCATACAAAACGGTATCTTCTGTAAAGTGGCTAAGGTCTTGTGCCGGGCTAATTTTATGATCGTACCAAAAAGAGGTGAACAATATGTTTACTCCAAAATCCATGATGGTTGCTTTTCTACCATCGCTTAACCGCTTGTTAGCTAATACAGATCCTAAAAGATAACCTGCGTCATCAATCAATAATCGGCCACTTTCTAATATCAATAAAGGCAATTCGTCATTTCGCAATTCTGAACTTAGGATAGTCGTTGTAATGGCCTCTGCAAATTCATCAATAGATGGGACAGTATCAGCACCGGGTAAAAAAGAACCCTTTAAAGTATTTGCACTAGGAAAACCACCTCCCATATCCAAGTATTTTATTGTGGTCTTCAATTGATTCTTACATTCTACAGCAAGATCGCAAAGCTTAGCAGCCGCCACTGAATATGCATGAGTGCTTAGCATATAGGTACCAATATGTGTATGCAATCCTGTCAATTCCAATGTACCTGAATTTACAATTTTGGTAATTGCTGACCAAGCCTGCCCATTCTCGTAGTTAAAGCCAAACCTGTCCCACATTGGATAAATGCCCGTATCCATATTTACCCTAATGGCAACTCTTGGCTTCTTTTTCAAATCAGCACTCAATTCAATTAAAGCATACAACTCTTCAAAATGATCGATGTGCAATAATGAGTCATTTTCGATAGCCAATTTTATTTCATCAATTTGCTTATCCGGACCATTAAAAATAATGGTGCTTCCTGGTACGCCATTACCCAAAGCTTTTCTATATTCAAAACCACTTACTACTTCACCCCAAGCTCCTTCTTGGTGAAAAATTCTGCAAATGGCATTGTTATAATGCGTTTTATAACTCCAGGCAAACTGAACTTTAGGATAACGTGTTTTAAAGGCACGAACAGCAGATTTATAATTCTGTCTGATCTTTTGTTCACTCAAAACAAAAACTGGAGAGCCATATTTTTCAATGAGGCTTTTTACAGGAACGCCATCTATTTCTTTTACGGGAGTAAACTCGGATTGCGTACCGAATTTATTCATCAATCCTGCATTCATCTTCTTAATCAGCGGTCTTTCATACTTTAGTTTTTCCATGCTTTGTATTGTATTTTATAAAAGTTCTAAAAAATTATATAATTAAAAGAAATTAAGATTTTGGGTCGATTTTTATTCTTAGTAACAGCCTACAAAGTGCTTAAAATATCTACTAAATGGTTCAATAATATCTACATTTCGCCAAAGGCACTTATCTGCTGAAATTTCGATACATCTGTTATCAAGTCCCACGCATACCGGATAAACATTTTTCCCACTTCATATTCAGTGTAAGGTTCAACCTTCTCTCCTATAGCCATTTTCACCAAAGCAGCAGGTTGATTTTGACCTGCACCTGCAGACAAATAGATCCATGCGGGAAACCTTGGGTTTATCTCCATAATATAAAGTTCATCATTTACCGTCTTCATTATTTCTATTTCAAATCCTCCCTTCCATTTGGTTGCACTAATGAAGTTCTTTGCCATCGCTATCATAGCTTCATCCTCTATTGTTATTCCTGCCCAAGCTTTACCTTTATCGGTTATGTACATTTTGCGCATCGGAATAATACTGATTGCATTGCCTTCTCCATCACCTAATGCAGCAATGTTTACTTCAGTGCCTGCAATAAATTGTTGAACAATAATTGGAAGTCCCCATTTGGCACTTAATTTATAAAATGCTTTTTGCGCCTGCTCTAAGGTATAAGAAACTACTGCATCATAAAATTTCCCTTTTACTACCAATGGATATCCAAACTCCTCTCCTATCAAATACAAATCTTCAACATTATAGATGACTTTATCCTTGGGAACATGCAACGAATGTTTTTGTCCAAATGCATATAAATTCAATTTATCTCTTGCATCAAACATTTCAAAAGTGGGCAAAAAAGAATGGATGCCCAATAACTTTAATCGAGGTGCTATCTTGATAAAATTATACAACTCCGCATCAAAATTTGGAATAATAACATCAATATTTTCCACGCTATTAATATAAGCAATCCTATTGTACAAGACATCGCTGCCAGCAGCGGGATAAGGCACTTGATAAACCTTGTCGCAGACGCCATCCATATAAATACCTGGCTCTAGTGATTCGTATGACAAACCAATTATCCTTACTTCCCTATCCATACCATCTCTGATGCCACGTATGACTGCCACGCCTGGTCCGGGACTATCAATTGCATTGAGGCCTGTCACTGCAACAACTACAGGTTTTTGATCATTACTCATATTTGCAAAAGATTAGTGGGCTAATAAATTGTTCTCTTTCAAGATAGTCACAAACTCATCTACATCCTTTTCAATGATTGATTTCTCAACATCATATTTTCCAACAAGAAAACTTTTTATGTCTTCCAATGAAATACTCTCCTTCATTTTTTGGATAATTTCAGCAGCGATGGGATTACTGCTATAAGAGTCCCCTGTAGAAGGGTTAAAAACAAATCCAAATTCGTTGGTTGCGATATTTTTTTTGATCATAAACAGTTTTATAGATTTTTTATTAAAAGCTTTAGACTAATAATTGATGAAAGGTTTAATCACTAAATAATTTTCTGACAAACCCAGACATAGTTATCATACAAATATTCATTTTTTAATACACCTTTTCTTCTTACACATTCCAAATGGTACCCATTCTTTTCCAATACACGCATACTCTGCTTATTGTATTCGAATACTTCAGCTATTATTCTGTTAATAGCAAAATTCAAAAAGACATGCTGAGTCATGATGCGAACAGCTTCTGTAGCAATACCTGTACCCCAAAATGGTTCGGCTATCCAATAAGCAAGTTCTACATTCATCCTATATACGTCTTCGCCAAGGGTAATCCCAATTCCTCCTACTAAATCTTCGCCACTCAATATAGCAAAATTTAATGCAGGCAATATATCTGACTGTAAACCAATAAATTTCTGCGCATCTTCCAATGTATAGGGCGTTGGCACATAATCTCGTAAATTGTTCCAAATATTAATATTATTATAATAAATAGTTAATAAATCAGCATCTGTTTCAAGCCATGGACGAAGTGTAATCATATTGTCTCAGTCAGTTAATTTTAGACGACAAATAAAAGTAAACCTTTGTCGTCAAAAATAATTTTTTTGGTGTATTAACGTTTCAGAAATACTAGTTGAAACCAATTAAACAATCATCTTTATTTATTAAACGATGGACAGACAATAGCCTCCGGTAAACCAAATACAATAAATTATTGTTACTTGCACTAAGTTGTATTAGCCAAAAGCTAATACCAAATATTCTAAGGCAAAACATTACTTATTATTTATTCGGATTTGAAACAATAAAAATAGTAAAATGGTTTGTTGCTTGCTAAATTTAAAATAGAACTACAACCATGCGTATAGGAATAGTATGTTATCCAACTTTTGGCGGAAGTGGAGTACTCGCTACAGAATTAGGAAAGGCTTTGGCCGATAAAGGCCATTCAGTTCATTTTATCACCTATCAACAGCCGGTAAGGTTAAACTTTTTCAGTGCTAATATTTTTTACCATGAGGTACGTGTACCCACTTACCCTTTGTTTGATTATCCACCATACGAAGTAGCATTGTCTAGTACAATGGTAGATGTCATTATGCATCATAATCTTGACCTGCTGCATGTTCACTATGCTATACCGCATGCATCGGCAGCTTACATGGCAAAGCAAATCGTTGCCAAAGCAGGGAAAAAAATTCCTGTAATAACGACCCTTCATGGAACGGACATTACTTTGGTCGGCAAAGACAAAACGTATGCACCTGTTGTTACCTTCAGTATCAATGAGAGTGATGCCATCACTGCGGTAAGTCACAATTTGAAAGAAGAAACTTATAAATCATTTGCGATTACCAAGGATATTGATGTCATACACAACTTCGTTGATGTGTCGCGGTTTAGTAAAAAACCCATTGATGCTTTTAAAAAAGTAATAGCCCCAAACGGTGAAAAAATATTAGTGCATGCATCCAACTTTAGAAAGGTAAAACGGGTAGAGGATGTAATAAAAGTGTTTGCTAAAGTTCGGGAGAAAATCAATAGTAAATTGTTGATGGTTGGCGACGGACCTGAAAGGCCTGTAATGGAAGAATTGGCAAAGGAACTTGGGGTAGAAGAAGATGTTCGTTTTTTAGGCAAACAAGAACAGATGGAAGAAATATTGGTAGTTAGCGACCTATTCATTTTGCCATCCGAATATGAAAGTTTTGGACTATCTGCATTAGAAGCTATGGCAGCAAGTGCACCTGTAATCAGCACAAATGTTGGTGGATTACCCGAAGTAAACATTCATGGAAAAACAGGCTATCTCGCTGATTTAGGTGATGTAGAAAGCATGAGTAAGTTTGTCATTGAAATTCTTGGCAATGAAAACACACTTGCGACATTCAAAAAGAATGCATTTGAACAGGCAAATAAATTTGATATCCAAAACATCGTTCCGCTGTACGAAAAGCTTTATAGCAGATTTTGCAGTATGGAATGTACTAAATAACTATCTGCGCTTTAGCCAATTTTCGGGATCAAGGAATACACTTTGCTCATTGGTTACCATAAAGAGCAATTCCCCTTCGCCTGCATCATTTGCAGCTGCCCTGCCAATGATAGTTCCCGGCCTTACGGTTTGTCCTTGATGTACACTTACAGATGATAAATGACTATAAGTAGTAAAGTATTTACCATGCCTTACAGTAACCGCTTGTTCTCCTCCCAGGTCATAAACTGCTGACACTTCGCCATTGGCAACATTCTTAACAGATGATCCGGTTGGCAATGCTACATAAATACCATCACTTCTTCCTTTTATCTGAGTTCCCGGTATTGTATAGGTACCAAAACCAATGCTCACTACTCCAATGTCCGCAGGCCAAGGCAACCTTCCCCTGCTTGTTTCAAAGTTGATAGACATTTGTTTGCTTTCATCTGTACTTTCCAATTCGCTATAAATACGATCCGAAGCTGTTCTTGGCTTCTTTGGAAGGTCTAGAGGTTCATTTTTCTCTGGTGTAGTATTGCCGGCGGTTGGTTTTGTTTTGGCAATATTTGCTGCATCCCTCTTCTTCTTTTCTTCTTCTTCTTTTTTTCGTTTTGCTTCGGCAATCGCTTTCTTTCTTGCTTCTTCTATTTCACGACGAATAATGGCAGCTATGGCATTTTGCATCTGCTTTCTGTCTGCTTCTCTTTTCTTAATTTGCTGCGCAATACTACTCTCCTGCTGCTTGAGCATATTAACTTCTTCGTTCTGTTCTTTCTTATCAGCTTCAAGATCTTTCAAAGCAACATTCTGGTTAGCCAACGCTAAGTTTTTCTCTTTTTTACTACTTTCCAGTGAAGCAATTTTTTGATTGATGAGCAACTGCGTTTTTTGAATGTTATCAACTTGTTGTTCGCGGTATTGCTTATAACTTTTTAGGTATGTTATCCGTTTAATTGCATCATTAAAAGTATTAGCAGAAAAAATGAAATTTAGGTAATCATAATTACTCCGGTTTTTATAAGCAAATACCAGGCTTTTTGCATATTCCTTTTTCAAAGTATCCAGTTCTTTATTAAGTCTGTTGATCTCAAGCGTATTCAAATAAATATTATCAGTAAGGATATGCAAATCCCGATTGATGCTATGGATTAATTCTTCCCTTGCAGATATTTTTCTTTTGATCAGGTTATAATTTGCCAAAGATTTGGTCTTACTATTTCTGATCGCTTTTAAAGAAGCATTCAGATCCCTGATTTCTTTAAGTAGTTCCTGTTGCTTTCGTTGCAATTCTTCTTTTGTTTGTGCTTGCACACAAATCATAGAGGATAAAAAACTCAACAGGAAAAGGAAAATTATTTTCTTCGCCATACTCTGCGTTTTATAATTTTTTATAATTGTCCGGAATGCTAAAAGGAAATGAGACAGCATCATTAAAGCTGTATGATTTATACTCCATCTTCATTTCCAAATTGTTTTGTCCGGTTACTGTTATCAATCTATTTATGGAGAACGGAAAGCCTTGCGTTTTGTCATAGTTGCTATAACTAATGTGGCAGTTCCTTGGCAGATAATCTGCATTCTCTTTTATTTCGCTTTCTATTATTTTATAGTCTATCGCGTCAACCGATGCCACATGTTTGAAAATATATCCAGCCATAATTATTTCCATTTGGTCAGTACTTTTCATACTATAGGAGGCAACATTACTATCAATAAACACCGGGTTTCCAATAATAAAATCAAGTATCGTTGAAAAATCAAAAGGCAATCCTGTTAACTGTTCTAGATAATTGATGTCTTTGTATAAAACAGTCTTCTCCAAATAATTAATAACTTTTACGCTGTCTTTTGAAATCAATATTCTAGCTCCTTCTATACCAAACAACCCTCTAACTGAAAGCCAAATAACCGAATCTTTTGCAATTTTTACATAAACTGTTACATCTTCATCGGCATCCTTTGTTTTGTATGCGACCTTTATTTTTCCATTGAACGTTTGGAACTCAATTTTATGCCCAATAACTTTATTAAAAAACTGTCTTTTAAATAGAACAGAATCAACAGTTGTTGTATCAAAGTTGGAAATAACAATTGCCGAATCCGTTTTTGAAATGAGCTGCCTATCATTGATCGTCTTCTTTCTTGCAGCGCATGCTGTTAACAATATCGACAAACAAAAAATCCATCCAAGTTTACCCATTCTATTAATGTTTTCCTGTATGTCCAAATCCGCCTGCGCCTCTTACAGTTTCGCCTATTACTTCGACTTCAACTAATTCAACCATTTCTACTTTTTGAAATACCATCTGAGCTATGCGTTCTCCGGGAGCAATTGTTTGTGGATCCATCGAAAGATTCACCAATATTACTTTTACCTCTCCCCGATAATCTGCATCAATAGTACCCGGTGTATTAAGGCAAGTTATTCCTTGTTTTATTGCCATCCCGCTCCTAGGCCTTATCTGAGCTTCATAGCCAACCGGTATTTCTAAAAAGAGTCCTGTGTCGACCAGCTTTCTTTCTAAAGATTGCAATAATAATGGTTGCTCAATATTTGCCCTAATATCCATTCCCGAAGATCCTTTGGTAGCATATTCAGGTAAACTGTTTCCCGACTTATTGATAATTTTAATGGCGATTGTTTTCACTATTGACAAATATAACTTTTGAGGCTAAGAGAGAAATGAATTGAACCAAAGAGTAATGTTAAAAATCATATTTTTTGCAGCAAAGCTGTGGCATAAGCTACCACACCTTCTTCCCTACCTACGAACCCAAGATTTTCGGTAGTAGTTGCTTTTATAGACACATCTCTATACTCTACATGAAGAATGGCAGCTATCACTTTTTGCATTTCGCCTACATATGGCTTTATCTTGGGTGCTTGCAGGCACAATGTTGTATCTACATTCACCAATTTATACCCTTCTTTGGTGATGAGTTCATAAGTACGAGCCAGTAAAATTTTGCTATCAATATTTTTATATTCCGATGAAGTATCCGGAAAATGAACACCGATATCTCCGAGACACAATGCCCCAAGCAGCGCATCGCAAACTGCATGCAACAGCACATCAGCATCACTGTGTCCAAGTGCGCCCTTATTGTGTGGAACCAATACACCTCCTAACCAAAACGCTCTTCCCTCAACCAACTGGTGAAAATCTACGCCTGAACCTATCCTATACATATGCAGAGTATTAGAAATAAAAAAAGCGAAGGTAATGTTCCTTCGCTTTTTCAATTATATATGTGACTAACTCCTATTGAGCCGGAGTAGTTGTACTAGCACCTGCATTTGAATCCAAATCAAACACAATGCTAAAACGTAGTGTATTTGACAAAGGATTTCTATTCACGCCATTTCCCGAAGGAACGAGGTAAGAAAAATTAAGTCCGAAAACGTTGTACTTTAGACCTGCTCCGAGTGTAAAATATTTACGATTTCCTTTCAACTTATCTTCATAAAAATATCCTGCCCTGAAAGAGAATTGGTCATTGTAAGTGTACTCTGCACCAATTGATGCTTGAACTTCCTTCAATTCATTACCAAATCCACCGGAGTCTCCAAAACTGCTTGTCCAACTGCTAATGACACTTTTAGTTCTGTAATTGGTAAGATTGGCAGAGTCCACGGCGGCATCATTGGTAAATTGTGGTGGAGTGGGCACCAATAATTTATTGAGGTCTAAAGCGAGTGTAAGTTTGCTTGTTTCATCAAAAACAAAAGTTCTTGATACACCTATTCCAAGGTTAGCAGGTATATAGTCTTTCTGCTGTGCATCACTTGTATAAGAAATTTTAGAACCAAGATTACTTAAAACCAATCCCCAATTCCAACCTTCGCCTGAGCTATTCAATCCATTGTGAAATAAAGAGAAATCTGCAGCTACCGCTGTTCCGGCTTTGTATTGAACACCATTAAGCGCAGCACCACCAGCCAAATTGCTATTAATAAATTTCAGCGCTACTCCTATGCCAAGTTTTGAACTTAATCTACGACTGTATCCTCCTTCAATAGAGAACTCACGTGGACGAAAAGACTGTAGGTCATTACCGGCAAAGTCAGTAAACTGTATATTACCTAAACTAAAATATCTAAGCGCTAAAGAAACCGCCTGTTCCTCATCCAATTGATGGTAGCCAGCTAAAGAAGCAAGATAAACATCATTTAATCCCAAATCTTTTAACCATGGGGTATAAGTTACTGCCATACTTGTTTTGCTTGTTGCAAATGTAGTTTTTGCCAAATTCCAAAAAGATGCGTTTGCATCAGGAGACGTAGCTATTCCTACATCACCCATTCCACCGGCACGTGCATCCGGAGATATTCTCAGAAACGGCACCGCTGTAGTCACTACATTTATAGTAGCTGTCTGAGGATCAGGATCCTGAGCTAAAGCAGAAAAAGAATAAGAAAATAATAAAACCGCAAGGGTTTTTAGCGCATTTTGTTTCATCCACACAACTGTTTAAAATTTGTAAAAATAGAAGAATATATTTAACAACCAAATCATCAGCGTATTATTATTCGCTTCCTAAATGATTGTCAAAATGTTGTGTAGCAGTTTTCTATAACTAATTACTTAAAGGTGAAAGAACCGTTCTCAGGTTACAAATGAGCATGCAATATAATACAACTTACCCAAATAGCAACCCTTTTAGAATAATTAGAGGCGAAACTGACCGAAAAAGCTGCCTGCTGATAAATATTTAGCAAAATCAATTGTCATCCCCGTCAAAAAGTAACGCTTTGAACTTATTGTAAAGGAAAGATGCAATCAGAAGCAATGCACCAAGAACAATTAATACAACTGTCTTTGAAATAGTTGATAACGAAGACAAATCATAAAAAAACAGCTTAATTAATGTGAGCGAAAATAAAGAAATGGCAAAAACTCTCAAATGTTTTTTCTTTTTTATTAGCCCAATAAAAATAAGTGTCAATGCATAGCCCCCTGCAATTAATGAAAGGCCCAACTTATATTGGTTGCTATATCCTGCAATTTCCATCCAATGAATGTACTCATTTGAAATAATTGCCAATAACGAAATATTAAATGTTATAGAAAACGCAGGTTGGATTTTATTTTCATCTCCAAAGGTTTTCACAGAAGAATAGGCACACAGCCAGAGTAAAGCAATAGCTGCTAATAAGGCATACCTATTAAAATAAAAATCAACATCATCAATTTGATGACTGATGTATGCCTCACGGATCTCGCCTAAAATATCCAGCCCAAAAAGAAGAAAAATAATTGTTACTCCAGCTCCGGCCAATAAAAGCAACAAATGAAATTTCTGTTTCTTTATCCAATTGTAGTTGATCACCATCCAACATGAAATGTAAATACAACTGTAAATCAGCAAGTCAATATTTCGGTTATTTTCTTCAAAAAGTGGATTTATGTGTTGACTAATATTGATATCAAATGCATGATGAAGCTCATGAAAAATGGTCAAATAGAGCAACCCAACAAAGACAAGTGGTAATAACGAAGAAAAAAACGATCGGATACCCCTATTGCCGGCACTTCCCTTTCTGCTTGATTGATAAGAAATTATCCCAAATCCAATACATGCTGAAACTGCCAACCAAAAATTGAGATTAAAAAATGGGCGGACAACATTTGAAGGCAAAACACTATCTCCCGTCAAATAAGGATACATCTGAAACCAATCCTGCACCAAACTGATACAAGCCACAATAATCAATGGAATAGACAGATCAAGATATAACTTCCTTTCATTTTTGAAACCTACAAGAAAAACGATCACGGCTTCAGTAGTCCAAAGTAGTGTAACCCAATTGCCATCCAACTCAATAGGAATAGCAATGGTAACAAACAGCAATCCTAGTCCGGCAATAAACTGACTAACGATTTTATCTACAAGACTCAGTTTATAAATGAACAGCCCTACAAGAAAATGAACGGCAGCATTTCCCAGTGTAAAATAGGTTAGCAAATGAACATTCGATTGCGTTTCATTTATCAGGTAATAACCAACAAAAAAATACAGCAACGCATTCGAAAGCAGCAAGGCTATTTCACCCAATTTATACAACTCTTTTCGAACAATTTTGAATGCTAAAAATGTAGCATAAAAAGTAAGGAAGTTTATACTGATAAATAGGAGGCCCTGTGTAAAATGACCTTTCAAATCGCTTTCATCGGCTACCCAAAAAATGTAAATGAGCCAGGTTATCCCAAATGCAATATGATAAATCGTTTTCCATTCCCGCATGAAAGAAAGGAAAATTAGTCCAAGATTGATAATAGAAATATAGGTGAACAATGCCATTACATTGTGGCTATTGTTGCTTAACAAAAAAGGAATAGCGTAAGCTGCTACTTGTCCCAACAATGCAATGATTTTTTGATTGTACCACAACGCAAAAGCAACTGCAGCTACTGTAGTGACCAACATGATCATAAATGCTGGTATTTGTGGAAATAACTGGTAAAAACTAAACGCTATATAGGTAATAAAGTAAGTGACTGCCAAACCTCCACCAACCAATACAGCACTGAAGGAAAGATATTTTTCCTTTAACCGAAGTGCAATAAATAGCAGCACCCCACCGCAAAGATAACCTGTCACGATGCGCATAGCAGGGCTAATCAAATCTTTGTCTATAGCATACTTTGCGCCAATAAATACTCCGATGATGGTAATAAGAATACCCACTTTACTGATCACATTTGTACCAATAAAATCTTCTATTTGTTTATTTGTTCTTCGCGCTGTAGCAGGAATTGCTTTATCCTGCTGAATCCGTTCTTGTACTTGTTGGATGTATGGCTTTGGCTCAATGATTGGTTCCTCTACAAGAACTTCTATTTCATGTGAGTGCACTATTGTATCAGGTTGCTCGATGACTTTGGTAGCTGAAAAACTTAATTGTTCCAATCGCCTTTCAATAGTCAACATATCCTGCTTCATGACTACATGCCGGGTGCGAAGGTCGGCAAGCTGCCTGGTCAATTCTTGTATTTGCAATTCTAATTCCGTCATACGTTTCATTTAAAATGCGGGAATGTCAGTTAACCATTGATGCACACTATCCTTAATCTGTAAAGCAAATGTATTTTGTCCATTTGTGACGACAAGATACTCAACCTGTAGAGAAATATTATAATTCAAAACCTGTTTGATCACTGCTTCTGTTAAGGGTACCTGCATTTCTTTGCATTCAACTATCAGCCAGGGTTTAGCATCTTTATACACTACAATATCAAACCGTTTCTTTACATCGCCCAACCATATTTCCTTTTCTACTGCTATTAAAGACCCCGGAACATTTTTTACCTGTATCAGGTATTGCAAAAAATTTTGCCGCACCCATTCTTCCGGCGTTAGCGATACCCACTGTTTCCTGCATTCATCAAAAATGATTTCCTTACCCTTCTCCCCTTTTATGCGGTAAGCAAACTTTGGAAACTGAATGTTTATCATGTAACAAAAGTATTTGCTATTTTTACAGAATCCGATTCCTGATAAGAAAAACAAAACAAATTGCAATAATATGAAAACAAAAGAAGAAATAGTAAAAAACTGGCTTCCGAGATACACCGGCGAACAACTGGAAAATTTTGGCAAATTTATTTTGCTGACCAACTTTTCCGGCTACGTAAAAATGTTTGCAGAAACACATGGCATTGAAATTGTAGGTGCCGACAGGCCGATGCAATGTGCTACAGCAGATGGTATTACCATTATCAACTTTGGCATGGGAAGCCCGGGTGCCGCTACTGTTATGGATTTGCTCACAGCTATTGAACCCGAAGCCGTTTTGTTTCTTGGCAAATGCGGTGGGCTAAAGAAAAGAAATAAAATAGGTGACCTCATATTACCCATTGCCGCCATTAGAGGCGAGGGTACATCAGACGATTACTTTCCACCCGAAGTGCCTGCCCTGCCTGCGTTTGCGTTGCAAAAAGCCATCTCCACTACCATCCGCGATTTCGGTGTAGATTATTGGACGGGAACCGTATATACCATGAACCGCAGGGTTTGGGAACACGATACCGAGTTTAAAGAATACCTGCAAAAGGTACGTGCCTATGCCATAGACATGGAAACCGCCACCATCTTTACCGTTGGTTTTTTCAACAAAATACCAACAGGTGCGTTGTTGTTGGTAAGCGACCAACCCATGATACCCGAAGGCGTTAAGACAGAAAAAAGCGATGTGGCTGTCACTTCTCAGTTTGTAGATATTCATCTCAACATTGGCATACAATCGTTGAAGCAACTTCAAAATGGTGGATTGACGGTAAGGCATTTGAGGTTTTAAGATTTTTTGGTTATCGGCGGTTGAATAAAAATGGAACATCGCTTGCGACGCTCCGTTCGTCGGCATATCGCTATTGAGCGTTTTTTAATGACGTACATAATCCAATTTGTGTTGTAAAAATTAAACACTTACGCTAGCCGGGGGTGGTCAGTTTTTTGTCTTTTTCAAAGACAGCAGTTCGGAGAACTGCATTTATCTTTGCTTCGAGGTGCCCTTCGGAAAACCTCGAAGAACGGGGAGCCGTATGATTTTAGAGGCTCAAGTACGGATCTGTGAGAAGCTTGGGCTGAAATACCCTTGTTTACTCGACTGTTATGGAGTAAATAGGCGACGTCTTTGCAGGTTTCTACAGGCACTTGAATAGAAATTTAATCATTATTACTACCAAAATTCATATCTGCCTTTATTCGAGATAAGCCAATTTTTGACGAATAAAACATGCTCTTTTGTGACGTGATTATCATCATAATAATCAATAGGCTGATTGGAAGGATTTAATTTTCTATATTCATCAATAAAGTTTTTATTTTTCAAACTTGCCAATATGATTGGCATCAAACCTGCAGATTGAAGTTTCCGGGGAGAAATAAACTTTGGTTCCGAAAATCGTACATAGTAACGTGAAGTGTCCATCCAATCACTAAGAAATGAAAAACTTTCTTGTGTTCCTATTAGCAGTCCCAGGGCCGTAATGTCTTTTAGCATTTCCTCTCCTATCCATTCGTCTCGTTTAACATAAACAAGATGATTTGCTATAAACTTGCTTATAGTGGACGTATCGCCTAAGCCTGCAAGGGCTAGTTCTGCAGCTTCAGAATTGAAGTAGTGCTTATCAGCGTTAATATCCTGTTTTAAAATGGGGACGGCTTCAAACAATTTGGCCAACGAGGCAAGTAATACAATTTCATCTGGCACACTAGCTTCCTTTAATTCTTGTTTTTTAGCTAACCTAAATTCTAAAGCAGCGCTGTCATATAATTTCCTATAAATAGAATCATATAACACCGAATATTGTGCTGAAACTCTTTTGGCTTCATCTTTTGCTCTTGTAGAGGCGATAGGATCGGCTATTGCCTTGGTGGAAGAGTCCTTTTGTAATTCGGCTAATTGCTTTGTAAAGGTGTACTTATAAACCGAGTCATACACAAGCTTTTCTATGTTCTTATATTTCATAGATTCATCCAGAATACGTTTTAAGAATAGTGGTTCAAAATTTTTTCTAAAATGCCTTTTTATTATTGGCTCCAATTCCTGGATTGTCCATTCTCGTTTTAGGAGAGAGAGGAGCTTTTTTCGGACTGAGGAGGTAACATTTATATCGGGCTTGATACCACCAGGATAAAGTTTAATGATAGAATCTGAATGATAACTTTCCAAAGCTTTTATTAAAAAAGAAGTATCATAATACTTTCTTTGTGGAAACTCCTGACTTTTCGCAAGCCAAGAGAAGAAGAGTAAAATAATTACAAAGAATTTCCGCATAATTAATAAGAGTTTACCTTTTGATAATAAAAAAATCTATCTCTCAAAGACTTATCCGAGTAATCCATAAAATTTCTTGTTGAACCTTCAGGGATATCGGCAGTAGTTGGTACAAATGATCTCCATATAGAACTTCCAATTGCATCCTGAAAAGTATGTGTAATATTTAAATCATGCGCCAACTCATGCAAACTGGTTTGATAGTGATAAAAAACCTCATCTCCAAAAATGCATGCACTAGGATGACCGATCTCAGTGCCTATTCCTGAACTACCCGTTGTAGTAGGTATTTTGGTCACGTACAAAAAGTAAGTCCTGTCTTTGCCCGGCAAAGGAGAGCCTGTAGTATTTGTATTAACGGCATTAGGTCCTTTACTGGGATATTTTTGCTCGTATAATTCATTTAATCGTGCTACGACTAAGAAATCATTTCTCAATGAAGATTCGTAGTTTGAATGACCATAAGGATATGAGAATTCTGAAGTAATATCAAGTTGGTCTGGAAAAAGGCTGACATCCTGCAATTGAAAGTTTTTGAAAATTGGGCCGAAACCATTATAGCTATTCAAATAATCCTGTAGTGTAGTCTTATTTAAATCTGATCGATATCCGGAGCCTGTATTAACATATACAACTACAAGTTTTCTGATCTGAGGAAGCTGACAACTTACATTGAGTTTTCCGACTATATCCCCCAGTTCATTTTTCACTTCAATAAATCCCTCCCCAAAGTTGTTTAATGGAGTATTCATTTCCGGCAATGTAACTGTGATCGTTTGCAGCATATTAATGTTAGCTCCGTTTACAGGATAAGAGTTTACTCCATTTATTAAAATTGCAGGATTAGGAGAGCTAAATGTCAACGATTGTGAAGAGGTGATTGTAAAATTGCTATTTTTTTGTATTTCTATTTGTACAGTTTCGTCCTGCAAAGGAGTCAAACTCATCCAAGGTACATTGTAAGGTTGTCCACCGACTGTTATATTTTCGTACAAACTTTTCACATCAGACTTTACTGACAATACTGGTGCTTCTTCATCAAAGCCGTAATTCTGATTATTTGTCGTGTTGTAATATTTATGATGAAATTTGACTATTAGAGGTGCATTATTAATCTTTAACTTGATAATTTGCAACAATACATTGCCAGACGGTCCCGTTACCCTTACAGTATATGTACCAGGAACATCCCGAGCATAGTCACAATTATCCGCAATAGGGCATGATGTAGCTGTTCCATTTCTCCACCATTTATAATCTGTGGATACAGAGCCACGCAGGTCATTTATTTTTAAATTGATTTTATTTATATCAGAAAGTACAGGTATTTCACTACCCTCAAAATATTTTTTAGGATCGCCCGGCACAGTAATATAATATTTAGGCGATGGTGGGTCGTACTTAATTTCATTTGATAGCATCTCGACTTGATTACCATGACATTCGTAACTCATTTTCAGGAATAAATAAACTGAATGCGCAAATGTTGTAGTATATGTAAAGTCCGGAATTTGTCCACCCGAGGCAAGATATCCGGGATAACTGCCGGAGGGTAGTATGTCAGAAATCTTATATTCACCCTGCCCGTCAGAGTAATACCAGGAAATGCTTTTAAAAGTGATGCCCGAAAGTTCCTGTTCATTATGTGTAATTCCGCTCATAGTAACCGTACGCCCATAGACCACTGACAATGGTTTCATTTCGAGCCATAAAGAAGCTACACAGATCTGGTCTTGAACTTGTTGACTGGTGCCACCATTACCATCTACTGCACTACCATCATCTCCATCCATATCATCATCGCCGAAACCAATATTAATATCCCAATCATCCCCACCATCTTCATCACTTAGACTACCACTGCCACCAGGACTGCCAGAACCGCTATGTCCCCGAACCGGACCCGTTGCCGGTATATACGTTCCTGTAACATCGCTATAATATAAACCTTGGCCAAAACTCCGACCACCTACTCTAACAGTTCCTCCGCGAACATTTACAGTTGTTTGAGCATATAATAGGTTCATAAAAGTAAATAGAAAAACAAAAGTTATCAATATAAACCTAAATAATTTATAAGTCATAAAAATGTCTTTAGCAGTTATTGTTTGATTATTTTAAAGGACTTAAACGTTTTGCCGGTATAAAGTCTCATGACATACGTACCCTTCGCCAACTGTGCCTGTACCGGCAGGCTGTAACTTCCTGCCTCAAGGTGGCTAGCAGCATTGGTGTATACCTCTCTACCATCAATTGTGAAAATGGCAGTATGTACATCACACGCTTTGGTCAAGTTGAAGTCAACATTGAAGATGTCATTGAACGGGTTAGGATAAACTTTCAGGCTATTTTGGCTTATCAGGGAACCGTCATCATTGCGGAGATTAAGTAAGCCGTCATTTGTTCCTTTTTGTGTCCTTACCAATGCCATGTATGTCGGTCTTGCAGGTTCATCCCTGCCGTGATCAAACAAGGTGATACTGCCACTAAGGTACATACTGTCGTTGGCTGTTAATAGCTGAAGCTTCGCATCATTAAAAGTATATTTAGAAGCTATAACCGGATCATTATGTCCCTTGCGGTAATACTCCATGTTTTTAAATATCATTGACTTGGGAGTAAGCATTGCACTCAAGGGTACTTCTAAAGTGTCAGCTTCTAGCCAATTGCCTTTAAGATCACCATTCTCTACTGACAAATTAAGTCTTAACTTACTCGTACTGGTTATAAATTTACCGCTCCAGTCATATTGAATTAGAAAACCTTCGTAAATGCCTTCAATGTCATTCGCTGCGATGCTGCTAAGTATCCTGTTGTAAGTATTCTTCTTTTTTTCTATAGGAGCCAAAAAGTTTTTTGCTGCCCTGACTTGGTCTACTAAAATGCCACTTCCCTCTGCATTCTCAGGAGCTTTACTAGCTAACTCATCTTTGGCCCAGTCATAACCGAAACTCGCTGCCTTAGATAGCCAGTATCGCGAACTATCTTTATTAGCCGCTATGCCGAAGCCATTGCGCAGGCAAAGTCCATACATGTACATGCAGCTTGGCTTATATGCCTGAAAAATACCTTTACGAAAGAGTTCTATAGCATGTTGATAGTCCTGCTTGCATCCTATGCCTTTATATAACATATATCCTTGGGCATACCAACCACCTGCATCCATCAGAGATGATGCATTTTCGAAACAATCGTAAGCTTTTTCATAGTTTCTTTCTGTGCTTGTTCCATATTTGTACATCAGCCCTAAGTTGTACCAGGCAGCAGGGTAACCCGCATTAGCTGCCTTTGTAAACCATAAAAAAGCCTGGCTGAAATCTGCTGCTGTTCCTATACCTATGCGGTACTGTATACCAATTGCATTCATGGCTTTTTCATTACCCATCCCTGCACATTCTTTAAAGAGGAGTAAAGCCTTCGACGGGTTTGGACTTTTGTTAATGCCTTTTAAATAACTATAAGCCAACTTCATTTTAGCGTTCATTGCGCTATCAGCGTACTGAGCACTTGCAGATACACATAAGCAGATGCCAGCTATAAGTACAAAGATTGTTTTCATTTACTTCAATTTGATGATTAAGTTTTTTACACCAGATACAAATTGATGGTGCCTACCAATGATAGGATTGACCTATTGTATCGTTTTCTGCGCTTTGTCTCGCCTTGATCAAAGCAGTTAGCTCCTCAGGTTTTCCTTCATAGATAATCTTCACAGCTTCACTCTGTTTAATTTTATCGTGCATATACCTGTCATACGTATTGTTTCTATTAAGGTAATATGCAGCCAGTTTGGTTAGAGTTTCCTGCATATTGAACGAGGAATTTATCTGACGTGCCTGCATCTCCTTCCAATCGTTTAGTGCGTAGTTGTAAGACCTCCGTTTATTTTTGATAGTCAGCAGCATTGTATATTGGTCTTCTGAAAGAAGTTCGGTCATCGTTTGACTTTCAAAGGCTCGTGAGTCAAATGTTCTTCCGGGATTAAATTTGTAAAATTGGTCCTTCATCTTTCTGAGCACCTCTATTTTTTCTAATAAAGTATTTACGACACCTTCGGATAGTCCCAAAGTATCGTGGTATTGTACTGCTTTAGAAAATTGAGACATTGTTATAGGATAAGACCTCTTATCATAATTTCGGTAAGTAAAATATTTGTATCTTTCTTTTGAGGTGAGCATCGTCTCAAAGAGAGAATCTAATTCATTAGTAGCTGAAATCAGAACTTCATCTGAACCGGAGCTTTTGATAATAACGGTTAGAATACTATCTCTTCTCTTGTAATATTCTGCAAACTGTATTTGCCTGGCTGTCGACATTGGGGTTTGAGATTTTTTAAGCATATTATACATCCGCTCTATTACAGACTCCGGGTAGTAATTTTTAACGTAGTCGTCGAGTTGAGGTTCCGTAGAGGTTGTTTGTGCATGTAAAACAGCCAAAAAGCCAGTTAGTGCAAGTGTCAGAACTAGTTTTTTCATGTTGGTTTTGTTTAAAATTTTTATTTAATGTTATCGGAGAGTTAGAACCATACCCTTTTGCCCTCATCTGTAATAATAAATGGTCGCTCTTTTTTGGTTGGCTCTTCGGGCAGCAACAGTAACAATGCATTTTTAGGGACGTTTTCAAAAACAAGTGATGTTGCCTTTTCTGAAGTTTTTTTTGTATTAATCTGCTTCCATTTACTGTTCCAATAATATAACCTGTACTTTTTTCCTGTTTTAATTCGCAGGTAATACTCCTGCTCATCAAGCTTAACTGTTCGTGTACTCGTCAAATCTGGCACTAGTTCCTTTGTTTGATTTCCACCCACCGCCACAGGATAAGCTGCCGGCCGTAGCTTTCCGTTTATGTAATACATTGGTAAGTAAACGACGCCTACACTCATTTTGTCGAACGATACTACACCGTTAGCTGTTGAGACAGAGCCAGCTACCGGCTGCCATTTCAGGTGGTTCAATACACAACTAAAGACAGGTGTTCTGGGCTTGACCATAGCACTAAAACCGCATACCTGCCAGTACTCGCCTGTCACGTCCGCAATGCACTTGCTTTGAAGAATGCCCTCCGGGATCTGGGACTCATCAACCTGGTTAGCTATAGCATTTTTCTGTTTGGAGAACGTTTGCCTATATACTTTTCCAGGCTCTCTAACCATCGCAAACTGACCATCATATTTTCCAATACTATCAGATTTAAACAGAACATCAAAGTGTGTAACATCTCCATTTATTTTTGAAGTATAGTTGAGCGTATGACTTCCTGATGATGTTGCCCAGAAGGGAACAATATCTACAGAAGATGCAAATCCTGCAGTTCGTAAAGCGAAAGATGAAAGAGAGGCGACATCCTCACAAAAACCCTTTCGCCGGTGCAATATCTGCAAAGCTCCCAGCCGTGGCAATGGTTCAATCCTCTTCTCAAGATTGTACATGCAAACAAACCAGTTGTTGATGTCTCTTATTAATAGCTTGAGATTTAGAGAGCCATAATTATCTCTCAAATAAATAAACTTCTCGTGGTATATGCTTCGCCAATCCTGAATTGGCTCAACGCTTATACGGTAAGGCAAAATGTACTCACAAAAGTCATCGAATGAAGCAGACTGCTGATCCCACACCTTAAAGGCGTTATCTATATTCGAAATCAAAAAAGAGCTTGTAATAGTATCCGCATCATAATAGACTATCGGGACCGGATGCACCTTTCCTCTTGCCAACTTTAAACTGTCAAATGCTCTGACAGATGCTTTGAAAGACGAATAGTTTAACTCGTTAAAATCAATCCTTCGTCCAAGACTGTCTGCCCAATAGTAATCTTGCGAAAAATGAACGTCCATGTTTGCAATTAAAAAGAAGGCAGCCTTCAGCTTTAGGTTATCCTGTTTGTTCTGGCTATAGCGGTGGATAACTGTCAATAAATCTTCTTTGTGTCTGGCTTTATTGATCACCTGCCTTACATCATTAGGAATATTCTTTTGTGCGTTTGTAATAACAACTAAAGATAGGCAACCTAACAATAGGAATAAACTATTTACTACTTTTAAAATAGGTTCCATAAATGTTATAATAAATTAATTAGCATTTAAAAACTTTATCGCCATTTGCTTAATATTATTTACCTCTTCAGAAGGAACTTTTGCTTTTTTATCAACTATTTCTTCAGCTATCAAAGTGGCATTTAACGTATCTTTCTGTAAAGTATAAAGTTTGAATAACTCTACATAAGGTCTAAACTTGCTAGGTTGCACGTTATGTAAAAACTGAAAACACTGTTTTGCATCCTCATATCTTTTGATGCGCTTATAGGCGTTTCCCAAAATTAAATAAGTGGATGGTAGCGAACTAAGTTTATTCGCAAGCTCAAGCTTTTCAATTCCGTCATTAAAATTCCTGATAGAACACAAAGCATATCCATAATTACTCCAGAAAAACCCAGTTCCAGACATGGTATTTTCCAAACCACGGTATATCTCTACAGCTTGTCGGGATTGGCTTTCTTCTATCAACTTTTGAGCCGCAACTACTTTTGTATATGCCATTGCTTGTTTTGCAGAAAGTACAAAAACCATTAACCCACATTGCAGCAAAAGCTCCTTGAACTGTTAAATTTTCAATTTTTTTGAAAATAAATTCAATTTTTTCTACCTGAAATTGCTTGTATCCCTCACGAGAGTTGGTTATTTCGGTTTTTCTACGGTAGTAGTCTCT
>JANMZN010000137.1:0-6086 GCA_031383285.1 Segetibacter sp. | reverse complement strand
ACTATCCATAATGGCCTTTTTTCAGGATTGTGCTCGTTGAACCATCCTAATTTACTTTCAATAGATACCAATTCAGTATCAGCTGTTACTATCCGACTTGCAATAGTAGAATTGTAAATGTCCACTATTAGTGGAAGGTCTTGCATCGTGGCATTTCTATATCTAAGGTTCATAAACCATTATTTAAGGCCATAAAAAAAGGCTGCAACCCAAAAGTTACAGCCCAATAATTCAAATTGCTAAAAGCAATTAATCAACGTATGATTAAGCATTTTTCATTTTCAATACTTCTTCAGTGAACTTTGGAAGGACATCAAATACGTCACCAACTACACCGTAATCTGCAGCTTTGAAAAATGGAGCTTCAGCATCTTTATTAATAACAACAATTACTTTGCTTCTGTTAACACCGGCCAGGTGCTGAATGGCTCCTGAAATACCTGCAGCAATGTATAAATTGGGGGCAATAGCAACTCCTGTCTGTCCTACGTGTTCATGGTGAGGCCTCCAATGAGAATCGGCTACCGGACGGCTGCAAGCCAATGACGCATTAAGTGCTTTTGCAAGGTCCTCTACTATCCCCCAATTCTCAGGTCCTTTTAAACCACGTCCGGCACTTACCACTCTTATAGCTTCTGTCAATGGAACTTCGCCGCTTAACTTATTGGTGGCTGTCACTTTTACTTTTGCATCACCAACAGCCATAGTCATTTGACTTACTTCAGCTATACCTTCTCCTGCAATTGCTTTGTAAGCATTTGAATTGAGCGAAATGATTTTCACTTCTGTATTCAAGGAAACATTTGCAAAAGCTTTTCCGCTAAATGCTACTTTTTTTACAACAAACCCATTGGAATTATCAGGCAGACTTACAACTGCAGGTACCATAGCAGCTTTCAACCTAACAGACAATCTTCCTGCAATGGCCCGACCAGTATTATTGTGTGATAGAATCAACACTTTAGCGCCGAGTGAGGTTACTGCTTCAGCTATTATTTTAGCATATAGCTGAGCTTCTAATTGATTCAACGCTTCATTGGCAATTTGATGCACTTTCTTAACTCCGTATCTACCCAACGAAGCGAGGTCATCATTTACTGTTCCTAAAACTAAGGCTTCAGCTGAAGTTCCCATCATTTCAGCAACTTTTGACCCATATGCCAATGCCTCAAAAGATGTTTTTTTAATAAGACCATCTGTCTGGTCTGCAAGTATTAGAACCATAAAATTTCAAAATTAAAAATTAATAAATGTTATTGCTCAATTGCTAACAAGCAAATAAGCAAATCTCTTCTTAAATCACTTTTGCTTCCTCATGAAGTAATCTAACCAACTCAGCTATATTATCAGGACTTACCAACTTAACTCCAGCTTTTGCAGGTGGCAATTCAAAATTACTGATGCTCGTTAGTTCATTGACTGCAATTGGTTCAACTACTTTCAAAGGCTTGGTCCGAGCCGCCATAATTCCTCTCATATTTGGAATACGAGCTTCTGCCATTCCCTTTGTTGCACTCAACACTATTGGCAAGGTCACTTCATTAGTTTCTTCTCCGCCTTCTATTTCACGATTAACAACAGCATTATTCCCATTTAGTTCAAGTTTGGTAGCCAATGAAATGTAAGGCATATCCAACAGTTCAGCTACCATTGAGCCGATTGAAGAACCATTGTAATCAATGGTTTCTTTACCTGTAAAAATGATATCGTACCCACTTTTGGCAACTTCTGCTATTTGAGATGCAACAAAATAACCATCATCAAGATTTGAAGCGTTTACCCTAATGGCTTCATCTCCACCTAAGGCTAATGATTTCCTGATTATAGGATCACCATCAGGACCCCCAACCATTATCAGGTGCAAAACTATAGAAGGATCCTTTTCTTTTAGCTCAATTGCTCGTACAAGCGCATACCATTCATCGTAAGGATTGATGATCCATTGCACTCCATTGTCTTCAAACTGGGTGTTGCCATTTTTAAAAGTTACTTTTGAAGTCGTATCAGGCGTTTTTGCAATGCAAACTAATATTTTCATTCAAGCACGTTTTTGTGAAAAGAAATTGTGAATAATTCAATAAAAATTGGTGCAAATATAGCAGAGGTTTAATTTGCGCATAAATATTTTATACTAATTGGCTAAGATGGACAGAAAAATAAAATTAAAAGAATACTTGAAAGCCTCACCTGCTGACAGCTTTTTAAAACACGCCCTGGCATTGGAGTATGTGAAATCGGACGAGGATGACAACGCAAGGGACTTATTTGAAGAAATACTTACGAATGACCCCGGATATATTGGATCCTATTATCACCTGGCCAAACTATTGGAACGTACTGGAGAAAATGATCTAGCAGTTCAATGGTATAAAAAAGGAATGGACGCCGCAAAAGCTGTAGGAGACAACCATAGTTATAATGAACTTCAAGGGGCATATGACGACCTGATTTATTAAACAACCAGGGATAGATACGATGACAAGTTGAGAATATTTACAACATCCTATAAGATTTCATCATCAGAATAATATCTTCCATAAATTTACCTGATTATGAGTGTAGAAAATGTAAAAGCAGAAGAAAAGAGTTTAAATTTTATTGAAGAAATAATTGAAGCTGACCTTGTCAGTGGCAAATATAAAAATATTACCACCCGATTTCCTCCTGAACCAAATGGCTATTTGCATATAGGTCATGCCAAAGCAATTTGCCTCAACTTTGGATTAGGAATTAAATATGGAGGCAAAACCAACCTCCGCTTCGACGATACCAATCCGGTAAAGGAAGATATAGAATATGTGGACAGCATAAAAGAAGATGTGAAATGGTTGGGATTTACGTGGGCAGAAGAACTCTATGCTTCAGATTATTTTGAAACGCTGTATAACTATGCTATACAATTGATTCAAAAAGGCCTTGCTTACGTAGATGATAGTACTCCTGAACAAATAGCTGCACAAAAAGGAACCCCTACAGAAGCAGGAAAAGGCAATACATTCAGAAACAGAAGCATTGAAGAAAACCTTGACCTATTTACCAGAATGAGAGCGGGTGAATTCAGGGATGGCGAGAAAGTATTGCGGGCAAAAGTAGATTTGGCTAGTTCTAATATGCATATGCGTGATCCATTAATGTACCGCATTAAACATGCTGAGCACCATCGTACAGGTGACAAATGGTGCATCTACCCTATGTATGACTTTGCACATGGTCAAAGTGATAGCATCGAAAACATTACACATTCCATTTGTACGTTGGAGTTTATTCCTCATCGGGAGTTATACGATTGGTTTATCAATAAACTAGCCATTTTTCCAAGTCATCAATTTGAGTTTGCCCGATTGAATATGAGCTATACCATGATGAGCAAACGCAAATTGCTTCAATTGGTTATTGAGAATATTGTAGATGGGTGGAACGATCCAAGAATGCCCACTATTTCTGGTATGCGGAGAAGAGGATATCCGGCAAAAGCTATCCGTGATTTCTGTGATCGAATTGGGGTGCAGAAAAGAGAGAACATGATTGATCTGGGGTTGTTGGAATTTTTTGTAAGGGAAGACCTCAACAAGAATTCTATTCGCAGAATGGCAGTGCTAGATCCGGTGAAACTAATCATTACCAACTATCCCGAAGGACAGGTAGAAGAAATGATAGGTGAAAATAATCCTGAAGCAGAGGATGGTGGCGGTAACAGAATATTGCCTTTCTCTAAAAATCTTTGGATTGAAAAGGAAGATTTCATGAAAGATCCACCAAAGAAATTCTTTCGTTTAGGTGTTGGATTACAGGTAAGGTTGAAGCAGGCATATATCGTAAAATGTACGGGCTTTAAAGAAGATGCAGAAGGCAATGTAACAGAAGTACATGCTGAATACATCCCAGAAAGCAGAAGTGGCAGTGACACCACGGGAATTAATGTAAAAGGGACCATACACTGGGTAAGTGTTGCACATGCGAAAACTGCAGAAGTAAGGTTGTATGACCGCTTATTTAAAGTGGAAAACCCGGCAGGTGAAGAGGGTGATTTTAAAGATTTCATTAATCCGGAGAGTTTGATTGTATTACCTGAGGTATACATAGAACCTGCATTAATGGAAGCAAAAAGTGGAGAAGCTTACCAGTTCCTTCGCAAAGGATATTTCTGCCTTGATGAAAAAAGCGAAAACGGAAAACTGATTTTTAACAGAACTGTTTCATTGAAAGATACCTGGGCGAAAGAAGTTAAGAAGGGTTAAGCGCTGGTAGATTAATTGCCGGTTAAGCATCATTTGATTTTAATTTTATAAGAAAGAAGTCGGTCATTGGCCGGCTTTTTCATTACTTTACCGTTATGAATTTGTTGGAGAAATTTTTGGATGACAATAAGGTAAATCTCGGGCAACAAGTATTGCTGCTTGCAATAAGTGGCGGTGTTGACAGTGTGGTGTTGTGTGATTTGTGCCAAAAAGCTGGAGCATCTTTCTTTATAGCGCATTGCAATTTTCAACTACGTGCAGAAGAAAGTGTACGAGATGAAGCATTTGTAATACAACTAGCCAATACTTATGGAAAGGAAATACTCGTAAAGAGATTTGACACAGAAGGGTATGCTAATGAGCAAAAAGTATCTATTCAAGTAGCAGCAAGAAACCTACGGTATGCATGGTTTAAAGAAATAGCAGCAACAAAAATGTTAGAATTAAATCGTGAAACCAGAAACGTGAGACTGGAAACAACTAACGAGCAACCTGAAACGAGTAACAAGAAACGAGTAACGACCAACGACCAACGAGCATCGAGCAACGTTCTTATCACCACTGCGCATCATGCCGATGATAATATAGAAACAGTGGTTATGAATTTTTTCAGAGGTACGGGGCTAAAAGGACTAACGGGGATGGGTTCTCTTTCCAGAAATGTTTACAGGCCGCTTCTATCTTATCGCAAGGAGGAAATATTGGAATATGCAAAAGAAAACAACCTGGCTTATGTTGAAGATTCGTCCAATGCTAATAGTTACTATACACGCAATTATTTTAGAAATGAAATGTTACCTGCAATAAGCAAAGTGTATGTTGGCGTGGAAGAAAATATTTTAAAAAACATACAGCGATTGTCTGAAACTGCAGTCATTTACGATGCTGCCATAGGGGAATACAAACGCAAACTCATTGAGATAAATGGAACTGAAGAACATATCCCAATCCTGAAGTTAAAAAAACTCCCGTCGTATAGAACGATACTTTGGGAAATTATTTCGGTCAAGAATTATAAAGCTGCACAAGTAGATGAAGTAATTAAACTGATGGATGCAGACAATGGAAGCTATATAGAATCAACTACCCACAGAATCATCAAAAACAGGAGGTGGTTGATCGTCACAAATAAGCAATCTGAAAATGCAGAAAATCACGTTGTCATTGAAAATGATGCATCAAAAATAAAGTTTGAAAATAAATTATTACTGATAGATAACATTTCGGCTTCACATTATGCTATTTCTGGTGATACAAATATTGCAGCATTCGATGCATCCACCATCCAATTCCCGCTATTGCTTCGCAAATACAAGCAAGGCGATTATTTCTACCCATTGGGCATGAAGAAAAAAAAGAAGGTCAGCAAATTCTTTATTGATCAAAAATTGTCAAAAACCGAAAAAGAGAAAGCATGGGTGATGGAAATGAATAAGAAAATCGTTTGGGTTGTTGGACATAGAATGGATGATCGTTTTAAAATAACACCTTCTACAAAAATAGTATTGAAGATTAGTTTGGAAACAAAATAACCACTGCCAAATTATTGAGTTTTTAATGTATGTAACAGGAATATATATTTAGGGCTCGAATAATGAAGTTGAAAACGTTTGGCCATAATTATCTGATCCAAAAAAGGAAATTTATGTATAAAAAAAAGGTTGTGAGCACACAACCTTTTGCAATAAATGACAATTATAAGAATTACTCCAATATTAATATTTCCTACAAATCAAACTTTATCCCCTGTGCCAATGGCAAGCTAGCAGTATAGTTGATGGTGTTGGTTTGACGGCGCATGTAAATTCTCCAGGCATCGCTACCACTTTCGCGGCCACCACCGGTTTC
>JANMZN010000081.1:0-1584 GCA_031383285.1 Segetibacter sp. | reverse complement strand
CCCAAACATACAATGATTGCGATATCCGAGTCCGCACTTGCCTGCATTATACTTGATTTAAACAGTTTCTCCTGATAAGGACTTGAGTAGTATGCACCGCCCAATCTAAACATGATAGTGTTGAACTTTAACTCACCACCTAACTTATAATTGAAAGAACCTTTGTACATACTTTTTGTTACGGCTTTAAGGTCAGCATAATACTGTAGGTCTGTTGCTCCAATATTTTCGCCATCGGCCCCAAAACGTGTTCCCCTATAGTTGACATACTCAATGTCTGCAGTAATAAATGCACGTTGTTTACGGGTATCTTTTACTTCTCTAAATACATAAGAACCACTCACCATAACACGCCACGGAGACATGCCGGTATATAATGATTTACCTTCTATACCACCTGTTAGAAATTTTGAGTAAGTACTTCGAGTACCCTCATGATTTTCAGTATTGGCTGTAAGTCCGGTTGACTGTCGGTCTGTTAGGCTGTAGAATGTAGGTGTATGAATTGCTAAGCCCAATCTTATGTACTCTTTGGGTTTATAAATAAGTCCGAGTTTCAAGTTAAAACCAACTCCTTTTGTATTAACAGTGTCATTGAGCTGAAAATAACTAAACCTGTTAGAATCAAGCCCTGAAGGGTCAGACTCTCTATACATGCTTCGTCTTTCATAACTAACAAGAGGAATTCCCATTGAAGCGCCAATCATTATTTTATCGTCCATATTGGCGGCATAGCCAAGGGCAATTTCATAAATTCCTCCTCTTGTTTCTATCCGTTTTTCCTGATTTAAAGCTATACCACTTTGTTGCAAAAATTCAGGGAGTGATTTGATTACCAAATCTCCATTTGCATTTCTGAATGTATCAACCAGATAAGTATATAATGCCAACCCTGTACCGTAAGCAAATCTGGGATTATTTATTGCATCATCTATTGTTTGTCCACTACTTGCAAATTGATTGGCAAAATCCTCACTGTAACTACTTAATCTGTTGTTGCCTTTATAATAAACATTACTATTAAAATTTGCTGTTTGATTTACTGCTATGCTAAATGCTTCATTGGTCCATTTGCTTCGGGCAGACTTAAAACCAAATACTGCACCGGCTATTCCAAGGTCAAAACCATTTCTTTTAGCAAAAGTATCTTTACCCAAATAGCCGGCTTTGTTGTTATTGAGTATAAATCCGGGGCTAATAACTACATCAGAAGTTCTGTAAAATGCCAGTCCGGCAGGGTTTACATAAAGTGCAGTAATATCACCACCCAAAGAACCCATTGCACCTCCTATAGCCATATTTCTGGCAGTACCATGTTGTGGAAAATAACTGTAGCGAAGTACATCATCGGGCAATTGCGCATTGGTCAGATAAGTACACATGAGTACAATACCTGAAAGTAAATATCTTTTCATGCTTGATATTTTTAATGAAATGTTTGCAGTAAAGGGTTTGTGTTTACTAAATCTTACCACACTCCTGTTTAGCATTTCCTGAATATTATTAATTTCTTCCCGGTCTTACAACACGTGCAGGTGTTGATGATGAAGATGATGAACCCGAAGAACTACCGGATGATGATGG
>JANMZN010000080.1:0-2692 GCA_031383285.1 Segetibacter sp. | reverse complement strand
AGAAAACGTTCTGAGAAGAAGGAAAACAAGAAGCAGAAATTTCATTTATGCTTCAGTGCTAAAAAAAAGCCGATCGGCATTCCGCGATTTAAGAACAAAAAAGAATCGCAATCCCCATAGAAATTTATTCCTTGAACTCTTGGCCCGGTTTGGTGCAACATGGACTTCATTCTGGGCACTTCGTGCCAAACGAAGTCCTAGCTGTTAGCCGCTGGAGTTTTGTTTGTTGTCAAAGAAACAATTTTTGTTTGTAGAGTTTAAAATTTAACCTGCATCATAACTAAGAACCTGTCATCGTGTCCCTCTGGAACGTCCGTAACACCTTTTCTGTAAAGATAGTTTACAACGATGCGGAATTTATCTTTTGGATTCCCGTAGTACAATCCAAAGGTTGGAATTTTCCATTCATCGCCCGCCCAGTCATATCTTACCATCGGCCCTATTTTCCATTTTGTTTTTACTGCAAGCAAAACCTGATACGCAGAATACTCATCGTATAATGTAGAATCTTTTACCAAATCTTTTGCTTGTCCATATTCGCTTGCTAGAAAAAAATACTTATGATTAATTTGAATATCTGCACCAAAACGTTTAATATCCATATATATATCATCACTCGGGTCAATAAGGTCATCACCCAATGTCCTTAAACCGCCTAAACCAAATGAACCACCAATGTGAACGGTAAAGTCTTTCTTTTTGTAACGAACACCAAGCCTTCCCCACAATACTTTCTTGCCATTGAAATCGTATGGGCCAGTAACATCAAGTCTTGTCCCATTAGTATATGTAATGGCATCCTCAAAACGCCATTTTTTTGAAATTGGAATATGTCCAACAATGCCAATGCCATTATCACGAAGATTATCTCCTCGCCCAACCCCTTCAGCAATTTCTGATCGGAAAATAGTTAACATTTCTGCACTTGATAAACGATTTTCCCAGCCAAATTGAGTTTTCTGTCTACCAACTTTTATGGTTTGATTTTTTATATGGTAAAGTTCAATAACAGCATCTCTCAGCAATCCTCCGTGTAAAGGTGTACGAGGGTCTATCATAACATTGTAGCCGATTTTTTCACTAATCAAACCACGAACTTCTAATCGAGCTTTAAATAATCTAAAACCGTCAGGGTCTCTAATGCTATCACCATTTGTGTTAAATTCACTTTGGTAGTACATAGCTATAAGTCCCGATATCTTTGGCTTATATTTTTTAGTTTTAGAAGTGTCCGCGTTGTTGCTTTGCTGTGAAAAGCAAAAATTTGCAACTGCCATAAATGTAATAATCGTTAGTGCTTTTTTCATATTGTAATTATAAATTATAATTCTGTAGAAATTCTGTCGGCCAATTCAATTTGCTTGAAATATTTATGCATGCGCGGCAGCATACCAGTTGTAAATAGGTTACAACTGACAATCAGATCATTGTCAAAATTATGCGACAATGAAAATCATAGACTTTTTGAACACCTTTCCTGATGAAACATCATGCAAAGAAAATTTCCGTCTCATGAGAGAGCAGGAAGGAGTTATTTGTAAAAAGTGTAATTCTGAACGTCATTATTGGTTAAAGGGTAAGGCACAATGGCAATGTACATCATGCAGTTTTAGAACCACTCTTCGCCGTGGCACGGTGATGGAATATTCTAAAATGCCTTTTACCGCTTGGTATATGGCCATGGCACTAATGACTTTTAGCAAGAAGGGGATAAGCGCGAAGGAAGTTCAAAGACAGATTGGCCGCAGACATTATTATTGTGTCTGGAGTCTGATGCATAAAATCCGGTGTGCAATGGGTAATAGAGATAATAAGTACATACTAAAGGATATGGTGGAGTTTGATGAAGCCTATTTCCCCACAGCAACACCTGAAGGCACCAAGCTCAAGCGTGGTAAGGGAAGCCAAAAGCAAGTCAATGTAGCTATGATGGCCGAATCGACCCCGCTTGAAGACCTGGAAACTCAAAAAGAAGAAAGAGCTTGTCGTTATTTCAAAATGAAGGTGCTGGCTGATCATTCTGCCAATATGGTAACTCAAACTATTGCGGCTTGTATAGATGAAAAAAGTATCGTGTTCACTGATAAAAGTAAATCCTATGTTGATCTAGCCACGATAGTTGACACCCACGTGATGGAAAAATCCTCGAAAGAAACAACAAATACAACCTTAAGATGGGTGCATTTGACAATTCGAAATGCAAAAGCAAATTTCTCATCCACTTACCATAAAATGAAGGCGATCTATCTTCAAAACTATTTGGACGAATTTTGTTACAAACTAAATAGACGGTATTTCAACACCAATATTTTTGAACGACTTACCCTCGCTGTGGCTATGAAGAACTGGTAAGCTGCCGCGCATGCATAAAATATTTTATTGCTGTTTGGGTTATTGTCGTGTTGTTGTGTCGGTTTTTACGCTTGCAGGTAACGTTTACAGCTATCCGCAGGAGGCGAATAGCAGTACAAACTATTCAAATGTAAACATGAATTTTGTTAGAACGAGTAATCCATATTAAAGCACTGAACCGCCAATTGCTGGTAGGTGCTGTTGCACTAAACCTCCGGTAGTTTCCTCACTTCACGGCAACTGCTCTACGTTTACCAAACAATAATACATAACAATCATGATTAAAAAAAAAGCTTGAGTTAAAACAGGCTACCGGAGACACTCTTGTGGCCAAGGCGTG
>JANMZN010000071.1:0-5819 GCA_031383285.1 Segetibacter sp. | reverse complement strand
TTGGAATTTGTAGAAAACGGCATCAAACAGTACGAACAACGACAAAGAAAGGATACACTTAAATGGCTGGAAAGAAAGGCCAAAGAGCTTAACTATTCACTTACACCTTGCTGAGCTTACAGAATGTTCATTAGTACGATGTTGAATACAGCGATACTGTTGGTCCAACAAAAAAAAGATCAATGGGAGGGAGGTTGCTTATTAGCATGGAACGGGCATTTGTTTTCATTTTTTGTAGTGCCGAACCTGGTGAAAACAACAAAAAACCCACCAAAGGGTGGGCTTCGTATGTTTGGCGTAATTGGTTTACTAACAAACCAACCGCTTTTTAGTGTTGTTGCAGTCTATTAATGCCTTTCGAAAGCACTGAAGAAAAAGTTACCTTCTATGGCTGCATTTTCATCGCTATCGCTGCCATGAACGGCGTTTTCGCCAACAGAAGCGGCGAAATTTTTACGGATCGTTCCTTCTTCAGCTTGCGCAGGATTGGTAGCACCAATCAACTTACGAAACTCGGCTACTGCATTGTCTTTTTCAAGAATGGCAGCTACTATAGGACCACTGCTCATAAAGGCTACAAGCTCTCCATAAAAAGGGCGCTCTTTGTGCACTTCGTAAAACTCACCTGCTTTTTCGGTAGATAGCTTTGTCCATTTAAGTGCCTTTACCGTAAATCCGGCCTTGATAATCTGGTCTAAAATAGCGCCTGTATGCCCTTTGGAGGTAGCATCGGGCTTAATCATTGTGAACGTTTTGTTTGACATTTTGTATTGTATTTGCGGCGCAAAAGTGCATGGAAAACATGTAAAAGCCTAATTATTCTGATTTCTATTTTGTTAAGTCTTAAAATTATTTTGATGTTGTAAACCAAAAACCACAATTTTGCCGCCTTTATATGCAGTCTATTCAAGGGTTTTATAATGAACTGAATACTCCTAAGAAAGTAGTTATCACCACGCACCAAAAGCCTGATGGCGATGCTATGGGCTCTTCTTTGGGCTTGTACAACTTCCTAATTGGGCTTGGTCATTCAGTTACCGTAGTATCACCTACCAATTGGGCAGGTTTTCTAAAATGGATGCCGGGAGCCAACTTTGTTGTTGATTTTGAACACAACAAAGAGGTTGCACTCAAACACATTAGCGAGGCAGAAGTACTGTTTTGCCTGGATTTTAATGTACTGCACCGTACCAAACACATGGAGCAGGTGCTTGCCCCGTTGACCTGTACAAAAGTGCTGATAGACCACCACGAACAGCCGCAGGTAGATTATTTTACCTATGGCATTAGCAATACCGCTAAAAGTTCTACTGCCGAAATGGTGTACGACTTTATAGTAGACTGTGGTCATGAGGATAAAATAGATACCGTAATAGCACAATGCCTTTATACCGGCGTGATGACCGATACCGGTTCCTTCAGGTTTCCTGCGTCTACTGCTAGTGTACACCGCATGGTTGCCCGTTTAAAAGACACCGGATTTAACCACACCTTGGTTCATGAGAACATCTACGATAGTTTTTTGGAGAACAGGGTGCGGTTTATGGGCCATGTGCTGCTAAACAGAATGGAAGTATTCTACGATTGCAATACGGCCATTATGTCTATTCCTAAAAATGATTTGCTGCGCTTTCATATTAAAACCGGCGATACAGAAGGGTTGGTTAATCACTTACTAACCATTCAGGGTATCAAATTTGGCGCATTGTGTATAGACAGAGATGAGGAAAGAAAATGGAGCTTTAGAAGCAAGGGAGGATTTGATGTAAATACATTTGCACGTACACACTTTGAGGGCGGGGGGCATTTTAATGCAGCCGGAGGACGCAGCAGCGATTCCCTGGATGCTACCGTTTGGAAATTTAAAACAGTTATAAAAGAATATAAAGAACAACTTCAATAAAAACAACATGAAAAGAGTACTTGCTATCGCAGCATTGGTTTCGGTTTTTGCATCATGCAATAACAGCCCAAAATTTGAAAAGACGGAATCGGGAATGACCTACAAAATATTTAAAGGTGATGGAAAAGAAAAGTTTAAGCAAGGCGACATCATAAAGTTTGATGTGCTTGTAAAAATTAGTCCAAAAGATACAGTGTGGTTTACAACCTACAACAGGTTGCCTCAATATGTGCCTTTTGACACTGCTGCAAAAAATACCGGTGATTTTACTGAATTGCTAAAGTTGGCCTCTATTGGAGACAGCATAGTAACCATGATGTCTGTTGACAGTATGGTGAAGAGAAACATGGCGCAGTACAATGACATCCTTAAGCGTGGCGATCAGATTGTAACTCAGGTGAAGTTGTTGAAAGTATTTGCCAAAGAAGAAGATGTAACCAAAGACCAAAAGGAAGCATTCGAAAAAAGGAAAGTAGCTGAAGTAGCTGAATTGGGCAATTACCTGAAGTCGAAAGGAATAAAAGCGGAGAAGACCGAAAACGGTGTTTTTGTAGAACTTAAAAATACAGGAGCTGGACCATTGGTTACCGATGGCAAGCAAGTAACAGTTGATTACACCGGTTACCTGATAGAAAATGGTAAGCCATTCGACTCCAATGTAGATTCTGCTATTGGTGCTGTTCGTCCTTTTTCGTTTGTAGTTGGTCGCGATCCAATTATTGCAGGTTGGGCAGAAGGGTTGAAAAAATTTGCTGAAGGCAGCAGTGGTACTTTATACATTCCATCATCTTTGGGATATGGACCACGTGGAAGTGCGCCGGTAATTCCAGCATTTGCAAATCTTAAGTTTGATGTGTTGGTTAAGAAAATAGCTGATGCGCCACCGGCACCTTCTACACCTGCAGGCATGCCAAATCAGGATGCTAATGGACAAAATGCACCTAAATAAAACGCAATGTGCTAATTAGCTAATTAGCCAATGTGCTACTAGTGGATTAAACATTTATTGAAAATAATATAGTAAGCCAGAATCGCTTTTAGTGGTTCTGGCTTAGTTTTTTTAGCAGGGTTATAGCTTCTTTCGCTGCTTTTACATCGTGTACTCTTAGGATGTTGGCTCCGTTTTGTAACGCTACAGTATTTAAAACGGTAGTTCCATTAAGGGATTCTTCGGGTGTTATTTCCAAAGTTTTATACACGGTAGACTTGCGGGAAAGACCTGCCAAAATGGGCTTTTGCAGTATTTTAAGCGTAGAAAGGTTTTTTAGCAGGGAGAAATTGTGGTCAATATTTTTTGCAAAGCCAAAACCTGGATCAATGATCACATCCAATATTCCGGCAAGGCGGCATTCTTCTATTTTTTTTACAAAGAAATCAAGTACCTCTTTGGTTACATCATAGTAATTGGCCAATGTCTGCATATTGGCAGGTGTTCCTTTGAGGTGATTGGCAATATATGGAACACGTAAAGAACCTGCATTAGGGATCATTTCAACATCCATTGTACCGCCGCTGATGTCGTTGATAATGGATGCGCCTGCCTCAATTGCTTCCTTGGCAACCTGGTAGTAAAACGTGTCAATTGAAATGTATGCATCCGGAAATGCTTCGCTAATTGACTTTATAGCAGGAATTACTCTTCTCAGTTCTTCCTCTCTGGATAAAAGTTCACTGCCCGGTCTGGTACTTTGTCCGCCGATGTCAAGAATAGTAGCACCTTCCGATAACATTTTTTCTGCCAGAAACAATGCCTTGTCTACTGAACTCATTCTGCTACCGCTGTAAAATGAATCCGGCGTTACATTAATGATGCCCATCACTATGGGATCGGCTACAACCAACAATCTTCCTTTACAATTCAAAGTAAACATTGAACCCTTTCCTTTATTTTTGGCGAAGTTAGCGGAGAAGACACGAAGTCAATAGCTTATTAAGTCAAAACCTAATATTTTATTGTTGAATTTTCCAACTAAGAACTGATAAAAAAACGATTAAAGAAAATGGAAACATTACAGCAATACGATGCGGCTGTTAAAATCTGCAGAGACATTTTTGTAAAAAAAGCGCTTGATTATGGCACATCGTGGCGGGTGCTGCGCATGATCTCCATTGTAGATCAAATTTATATTAAAGCATTGCGCATCAGAACCATTCAGGAAAAGCAACACCAAAAGGTTGCAGATGATATTACAGGCGAATTTATTGGGATGGCAAATTATGCCATCATAGGACTGATACAATTGGACAAAGGCAATTATGCTGTGGAAGATCTGACCCCGGAAGAAGCATCCAAATTGTATGATGAGAAAATAGCCATTGCCAGAAAACTAATGGAAGACAAAAATCATGATTATGGCGAAGCATGGCGGGATATGAGTCAGGAAAGTTTTGCGGACCTCATATTGGTTAAATTATTGCGAATAAAACAGATTTTATCCAACGAAGGAAGAACTTTGATCAGTGAAGGTATTGATGCAAACTTTGCAGACATGATAAATTATTCCATTTTTGCGTTGATATTAATTGAAGAAGGAAAACATTAAAACAATGAAACTTTTTATTACTGCGGTTAGGATAATTGTTGGCGTATTATTTATATTCTCTGGTCTCATCAAAGCGAATGACCCAATGGGTTTGAGTTATAAGATGCTGGAGTTTTTTGAAGTTTGGGGGTTTAGTTTTCTCAACGACTATACCTTGGCATTTGCTGTTATCATGAATACTTTTGAGATAGTAGCAGGTGTGGCTATTCTGATAGGGTGGCGGATACGGATGGTCAGTTGGTTATTATTGTTGTTGATCATTTTCTTTACATTTCTTACCGGCTATGCAATGCTTTCAGGCAAAATAAAAACCTGTGGCTGTTTTGGCGATTGTGTTCCATTAACGCCTTTAACATCCTTTACCAAAGACCTTATTTTGTTGGTGCTCATTTTGATCATAATGGCAAAGCAAAATCTGGTAAAACCATGGTTAGCAAACTTTGCCAATGTTTCAATAATAGTATTGACTACCATATTCTGTTTTACGCTTCAAAGGCATGTGCTTAATTATTTACCGGTTGTAGATTGCCTGGCATATAAAAAAGGAAACAACATTTTAGAGAAAATGAAATTGCCTGAAGGAGCTGTGGCAGATAGCTTTGCCATCAAGTTCAAATACCAGAAAAATGGTAAAGATGTGCTTTTCGATATGGATCATTTTCCTGATGATTTTGATAGCACCTATGTCTATGTTGACAGAGTGCAGGAATTGGTGAGAGCAGGAACTGCAGCAGCACCAATCAATGATTTCTTTTTGTTTGGTGAAAATGGTGAAGATACTACGCAAGCTATTTTGACCACTGAAGGGGAATACATTATGCTTTTTTCAAAAAATACTTCAAGTGCTGAAGCAGATTGGTATAAAAATGCAAAAGAAGTATCAGGTGCTGCAGCTCAAAAGGGAATACCATTTTATGTTGTAACTGCTACAGTTGATGCTGCTCAAAAGCTGCTGCCAAAGTCAGAAACTGTTCATTATCTAAAAGGTGATGCGACTGTTCTAAAAACAGCAGGGCGAGTAAATCCTACTTATTTTGTTATGAAAGGTGCAACGGTGGTAGGAAAATATGCAAATGCGGATTTTAAGAAAGTAATTGTTGACCTAAAGAAGTAATTGGAAGGTTTTATATAAGAATGCCAGTATTCAATTATTGAATGACGACTTCTTTAATCACGTCTTCACCTAAAGCTTCGTTTACCCTTGTTCTAATTATCTCTTTTTGATACATCAGCTCCTGCTTTAGTGGGCCTACATTGGTGCGGATAAAAAGTGTCTTATTAACAATCTGAATTTTGTCGGTGTACTTGGCTATCGTTTTGCCCATCATTGTTTCCCAAATCTGCTCAATCTTTAGGGATTGAATGCCTGTATT
>JANMZN010000064.1:0-4475 GCA_031383285.1 Segetibacter sp. | reverse complement strand
AGACAGTAGCGGGTTGGTATTTCTGGCGTAGCCATACAAAGAAAAGTTTTGCTTGCGGGCAGATTCTCCAATCACCAACACGACAACAGATTTTTTAGTGTCTTTTATAGTTGCATTGGGCAATAAAATCTCCTTTTTATCGGCTTCATTTTTATGTGCATAAAATAGAGAAATGTTTACTGAATAGCACCAAGGCATTGCTAAGCCACCCAATTGTTTTGAATTGTTATCAATCCAAAGCCAATTACTTGCATTTACAAATGCTAGAACAACAATAAACAACAATGTTAGCGACGAGTTGATCAAAAATCTCTTCAGTTTATCTTTAACTATTTTGGCCTTAAAAATTAAAATGCCGGGTAGAATACCCAGCACTATGATATAGATAAATAATTTTAGTGACAAAAAACTAACCGATTCTTCGTATTTGGTATTTAGCACATTGCCAACCATGCTTTCGTCAATGATAACCCCATAAGTATTTATAAAATAGACAGCAAGGGCATTGACAATAAAAAACAGAATAGCTAAAAACTTACCCAAACGCACCGATATAAAAAATAGCAGGTAATAAAAAAATGCATTTGCTACTACCATCAAAATAATTAAAGTAACAACTAGTAAAATGCCATTGAAGCTATTATAATTCAGATTATGAAAAACATAACTGAAGAATGGATAATGGAAAAATAAAAAATTAAGTAAACTGATGATGAGAACAGAACGGATTAATGCAATATTATCTTTTAGCATAAGACTTAACAATTATAAACAGAGAACAAATCAAATTAATTAATACCAAATAAAAAATAAACAAATTTTCATTGATAATTTTGGTCACAACTACTACCAATGCAATAACAAACAATCCAATAAATACAGGATAATATTTTTTGCTGCTTATCCATTTCCAGATATTGATTTGTCGGTTAAGAAAAATACCAGCAAGGCCAGAAATGTAGCCAACTATGCTTCCGACAATCACATCAATAGGAAAATGTGCGCCAATGGCTACTCTGGTAAATGCCAACATCAACCCTACAAAAATGAATGCCACAAACCATAAAAATTTGCTTCCTTTTTTTTGGGGCGTAAAACCAAACATCAAAACAGTAAGAACAGTAAAAATAGTAATGGCATGGCCAGAAGGTAAGCTACTAGTTAAACCAGGGAGGACTCTGCCGATAATAACAAACGTTTCTTGGTTTAAAATGCCGGCAGGTCGTGGCACAGAAAAAATCTCTTTTAAAACGCTTGAAAATAAGGCTGAAAGGATGGAGGCGCTGATTAATGCCTCCCATAATTTAGGAGCATATACTATAAAGATGGTCAACAATGATAAAAAAATGAACGCATCTCCTAACTGTGTAAGATTGTATTGTAGGCGTGGAAATTTTGACAAGTTGCCGTTTAAATAATAGAACCATTCTTTCTGAATTTGAATTAAAGAATCAACACGCAAGGCATCGTGTGTATATAGAAATGCAACTATTAAAATAGATAGGAGCAGGGGTAAAAAAAATAAAGATAGTTTTAGCCTGCTATAATTATTTTCTACAATAGTGTTCATTAAGTCCTTTATTAATTCGCACTAAGATATAGGATTGGCTATTAGTTCTATTTTTTTTGGTTTATTTTTTTGATAAAATAGGGATAGGATAGGGTATGTGTGCGTTGAGATAGATTATGTTTTGAGAATTTGGGTTACCGCCAAAGAAAAAGGCTTAGCGATATTGTGTTATTTCATAGCCAGCCCCGCCAAATGCGGGGTTCCTTCTGCCCGAACTTTCAGCCCAACAGCGAACAGATGTAAATGAATAAAACAAAAGTTGAACAAAGAACTTCCCGCCCGAACAAAAGCACAATAATGAGATGCTGCTGATGCTCCAACTTCCTCCCCCAATTCTGACAAACGGCAAGTTTTAAAGCTGTTATGTTAGCAGTTCAAGGTTCAGTTCATTTGCTGTAATATTAAATTTTTGGATTTGTTTACTGATATTTTTTATTAAACCTTTTTTCCTTTTCTCATCCCTGTATAAATAATCAATGGGTGGTTGATAGGAGGTTTTCTTTGTTAGCATGTGCCATATAACTACTGCCAGCTTTCGTGCAGTGGCTGTTATTGCAGCTGCTTTGTCTTTTCTATAAGCTATCCTTTTAAAGAAGGTCGCCAGGTGACCCTCTTTTAGTTTTCCTATCACATTGGCTGCATTTCTTAAAGCTATTTTTATACGATTGCTTCCTTTAGGCGTGTGGCTGCTTATAACCGTGCCGCCTGACACCTTTGTATTGGGTGATAACCGGCAGTGCTTGCAAAAGTGCTTGGGCGTGGGGAACTTTTTAATGCCTTCATTACCCAACTCACTCATCAGGGTAAGCACTGTAGCGTGACTAACACCTTCTATAGCCATCAGGTCTACGCCTTCAAAATACTTGTAAGAAAGTTGATTGAGGTCTATGCCTTTGGGACTGTTCTTATTAATTCTTTTATGCGGCTTTTTGGTAGTGGTATGCTCCCTGGCTTCCGGCTTTATAGAAGTGTTTATAAAGTTGCCTATCTGCACATCGCATGCTGCAATTTCTTTTTGGTACTCTTTGTACATATGCAACTGTTGCTTAAGTGCAAACAGGAAGTCTGCTCTTCCATTGCTTTGCAATGCTTTTGCAATCTCTTCCTCCGACTTTTTGCAATTATGATTTCTCAGAGATGCAAGTTGTTCGGGGTTTTTTTCTCCATTGCATACGGCTTCAATAATAGCCATACCGGTAAGCCCGGTAACGTCGGTAACTACCACATCGAGCCGAAGGTTTAGTAACCGTAGATACTGCTGCATTTTCAATGTTATATGAGCAGCATTATCAACCAGGTTTTGGCGGTGCCTGCAAAAAGTTCTTAATTGTTCGGTAATACTATCAGGCAAATAACTCGCTGTGAGCAAGCCAAGGGTATGTAGCTTTTGTATCCACTGGCAGTCTATTACATCAGTCTTTTTACCCTGTATGTTTTTGGTGAATTTACCATTGCACAGGGTAACGGTAAGACCTGCCTCCTGCAAAATGCTGAAAAGGTTTTGCCAATAAGTACCTGTACTTTCCATAGCTACATGCGTAACATCATTGTCGAGCAACCATTGAGTGAGTGCAAGCAGGTCTTCATTGTACACGCCAAACTCGCGGACATTGTTTTTGCCCTGCCCGATAGCTACCACATGAAAGCGGCTGCCTACATCAATGCCTGCTGCATGCGGATGTACAACCTCCATTGAAATCTTCTTTGTCATAAAAAAGGTTTTAAGATGAAGAAAAAACCAAAGGAGATGTAATTATAAATTGTTGTAATTATTCTGATCGGGGTCGAGCCACCATTGATTTCAACACAAGCCTTCAACAAAACGCCAGGCTTATTTACATCTCAACCAGAATGACGCACGGGTTCATTAAAAAATGTTGACACCAGTGTGGGGACGGTCTTTGCTTTGGCATAGAGTAAAGTTACAGCCGTTTGCCAAAGATTTTAATAGGGTTTTGCTTTTAGAAAGAATGACGGCAAACGGTTTATTTCGTTATGTTCTGTACTTCTTAAGAAATGCCCGCTTAGAAATTACTTTTCCGAAACCATTACCGTTTTCATACAATGTTTTGATGTATAATAAGTAGCCATTATTTAAATCTATAAATAGAGGTTTAGTTGCAGAAGTCCAAGTTTTTCTTAAATGCAGCCACTTAATGTTAGTTGGATAATGTTTATCATCATCAAGGTCGTTTACCATCTTCGTGTCCAACACGTAAGCTGCAAAGGCATTCAAAATTTCTTTCTCAAGTGGTTGTTGAAACTTTTTTCTTTGATTATACCAAAATTCTGTGTCCTTCTTCTTATCAAATGCTTTTTTGTATTTGCTTGTCTTTAAAATTGGCAATATTCGGTCATGCATGTCATCATATGGAACAATTATGGCAAAAGCTTTCTCGTCTCCTGTTGCATACTGGTTAACCCATCGAAACCAAACTTCCTTATAAAGGTCATATTTAAACTCTTTCAAAATCAAGTTGTGAATGAACTCCTTTGAGTTAATCACCCATATCATTCGGTCATAGAAATTCTCTCTTTCAAAAACTTCCGTGGATGTGATTGATGAGTTTTGAATTTCAATTACAAGTTTTGTTTCAGTTAAAATATCTGCAATATGTGTTTCGGAAAATTTACTTATAAAAACTTCTCTTTGATTTTCGTTAAATAAGTTTTGCCATTTCACGTGCCATTCGGTCTTTGGCTCATATGTCCAATTGTCACAGTTCTCAATATTATCATGTGCCCAATGCCATAAATTAAAGTCTCCACATTTAGCGATAACTAATGATTTGCAATTGGGGCATATTGCTCGACCATTTGGAATTGCTTTGACCCTTTGACCTTCTTCAGTTAATGCAAATTCCATAGTTCGGGGTGTTCAAAAATAATGGCAAGAAGTTTTTGA
>JANMZN010000035.1:0-3851 GCA_031383285.1 Segetibacter sp. | reverse complement strand
CATTTTAAAAGTGGTCTTGGGCTTATAATCGAAACGTAAAAAATAGTTGGGATTTTTGGGTATTCTAAAGCTGTCATTCCTTTGCTTTTGCCCATCATTTACCACATGAGTTACTTCTACCGTTGCCAATAGTGTTGCATATTTTACACCCGTCATTGGCGGATGAAAGGCTTGTGAAATGCTTATGCTTATCTGCGGCAACGGTAGAAGTAACTCATGTGGTAAATGATGGGCAAAAGCAAAGGAATGACAGCTTTAGAATACCCAAAAATCCCAACTATTTTTTACGTTTCGATTATAAGCCCAAGACCACTTTTAAAATGGGGGGAATAGAGATGAGGGAGAATGTAACCGAAGCAATAAACGAAGTAACTTGGTACGACAGCTTTAGAGGTGGTACTGCTGTTGTAAAGGTTTATGCTGATAAAGTACAGGTTCAGGAGTTTATATTTCATATTAGGGGTCTAAATCCAACTAAGAAGAAAGTATATGAATATCTTGATGAAAAAGGGTATGCTAATCAATTTTGGTTTATAAAAAGTTTGCTTATGCATGAATCTGGTAGTAAGGGTTTGAAAGTAATGCAGCAATTCAATGATAAAGAATATGATAAAAGCTGGGATTTTGGATCATCTGGAAAAGGTAAGGAGATAGCTGGCACTCCTATTTGGGGTTATAAAGATGGATGGGGAATGGGGCAAATAGATTTATCTGGCAGTAAAGATGAGAACGGAACCCCTAAAACTGCAGAAACTGAGGCTCTCTGGAATTGGAAAAAAAATGTTGATTTAGCAATTCAAATATTAGGGGAAAAAGTCCAAGCCATGAAAGATACAAGTCAAGATAAGGCCACAAAACAATTTTATGGGTTTTTAGGTAAAGTAAAAGAATTTCAAAAGCAGAATCCTTCAGTAGATGTTTCTAAACATTCTACAGAGGATATCAAAGAAGGCGAAATAACTTTTATTAATTGTCAATCAGAAATACCTGATTTAGCCACTCTAAACGATTACATGGATGGAGAGAGAAATAAAGAAAGAAAAGATGGAGATACTGGCTTAGTTAAATCATTTCTTGATGCTGATTTAATCAAACATTATAATTACGGTCGATTTCTAGATTCTTTGAAGTTAGATGGTGATGGAAAAGTTTATTGGGAGATAAAAGATTTGAACCCAGATGGGGTTAATTATGTGCAAGAGGTATGCTTAATTAAATCAAACGAATAATTATGAAATATTTTTTCTTCTTTGTTTTATTTATGTCTTGTACCGGAGTGCCAGAGCAAAAGAGAAAAGCTAAAATGAACTCTACCATTAATTATTCTGATTCTGTTGGAGAAGATTTTAAAAGTAAACCAAAAGACTCAACGGTTCCTCTTATAATCCTTTTTGAAGCTAATAATCTCCGTTCGATTTTAGAAATACGGAGGGAAGTATTTGATAGTCTTAAAGTGAAAATGAAAAACAACTATTATTTTAACAGCGGTTATTACGATGATTCTGTTTTACCAAAAGCTAAAGTTATAAAAAATGATTTGAATCTTGATTCATCGTTGATAGCGTTAATACTTCAAATTGCCAGTTATAAATATAATCAAGGTCAAAAAGACACACTTATAGCAAATCAATGTTGTTCTTCAAATTCTGTAGATTTTTGTCAATGCTATTTAGTAGATGTAAATCATGATTCTTTTAAAGACCTTTTTTTCTTTTCACAAATTTTAAGTGGCACTAATAATAAGGTTTACTATGCTTATTTATTCAACCCTAAGAGACATAGATTTGAATTTAACGCCAATTTTTTTGAAGATATGCCCCTTTGTGAGTTTACGGATAAGTATGTAGAAACCTGTTATAGTGCAGGAGGGGGAGAGTATTTTCTACATAAAAACGTTGTTAGAAATAACAAGCTAGTTCCATTATGGAAAGAGCATGGTTATAAAAAAGAAGGTGAGTTATATAGAGAAATCCAAAAACAAAGGAATGGAAAATGGGAAAAAGTTTTTAAAGGAGGCGAAAAACAATTTTCGATATGGAAATCTAAAGTTAAGTATGAATAATTAATAGTATTATCTAATGGATGGGGAATGGCCGCAATAGATTTATCAGCAAGTGAAGATGAGAATGGTAACCCAATGACTGTTGAAACAGAAGCGTTGTGGAATTGGAAGAAAAATATAGACTTAGGTATTGAGAAGGTAAAGTCAAAAGTTAATGACATGAAAAACTCTATTCCTAATCGAGTTGAGAAGTTCAACAAAGAAAATGCTCCATTGGATGGGTCTAAACATAAAACTGATGATAAAAAGGAAGGGGGAATAACTTTTATTAATTGTCAATCAGAAATAGGTGATTTAGTTATTTTAAATGACTATATGGACACAAGTAGGAATAAAGACAGAGAAGATGGAGACAAGGGGCTAGTTAAGTCACTCCTTGATGCTGATTTAATAAAGCGGTATAACGGAACAAGATTTCTTAATGAATTAAAAGTGGGCGAAAACGATAAAGTATATTGGGAAATTGATGATTACACCAAACAAAGTGGAAACTATGTCGAAAAAGTATGTTCAATCAAGATATGATAAAATCAAACTTAATAGTTAGTGCAATTTTGTTTTCTTTTTTAGCTTCATGTGGAGAGAAAAAAAATAAGGACTATAAATACCCTATGGAGTTAGCTCCCTATGCTTGTTATTTAAAAAACAATCTTACAACACGGATTGACGTTGAAACATTTCCTACAAAATTTATAGCAATAACTCATTTGCCTGGAGAGGAATTATACAATGAAAAATTTGCAATTCTTATATCGTTTTCTAATAAAGACAGATACAATAATTATAGCGATGTTTCTTTTTTTAGGTTAATTGATACCGCATGGACTCTCACAAATGTTTTTACAATAAGAACAGGAGTGTCAGGTTATGAATATAGTTTTGAATTACTTGGGAAATACAATTGTTTTGTTTTACGACCCTTTTCAGATACAAGGGCTTGTGAAATATTTGCTTTTGATGAAGAAAAAAAATCAGTAAATAAAATTAATAAAGATTATTTTTTTGACGTAAAATCTTATAACAGTGGTTTTCTTTCTACATGGGATACTTTCCCTCAAAAAAGCAACAATCTTCCAATAGCCTATCATGTTTCTGAAGAATATTATAACATCGATTCTACACCTCCAAAATTAGTTAGCGGAGATTATAAAAAGCTAAAAGGAAACCTATTGATTAATGAGTATATTAATTTTGAAAATGGGTATAGAAAATATGACACAGTAACCATTGAAGAGCTTGAAAAGGCGAGAAGTATAGTTTCGAAATGGCAGGAATAGTTTTGCCCAGTTCTCTCACCGTTATACAGAGCGACTACATAGCCCTCAACGCATCGGGCCTACCCTGTGGCTGCGAGGAGGAGGGCGATAGCAATAAAAATAAGCTAGACGTATTGGTTGACGGTTTAAAACCCCATTTTTCATAACCCCTGTTTTTTCAACCCATTGCGGCAGCCTTTGGCTGCCGCAATATTTTACAAGCAGCAAAATATGCAAGACAATAACCCATTTATAGATTGGGATGCGGATAAGAGGCTGTTGGGGAGTTTGTTTCCGAATAGGGGTTCATCATCCCCAATATTACAATTTCAACAAAATGTGCTAGCTGTCGAATGGTCATTTTATAGCCCCCGTGAGTTGGGTGAGACTTATTATGCAAACGTTCAGGTTAGAAGTACAGATACTTTGGTGTTGTACGATAAAATAAATCTGCTTGCCAATGCAGCATTTAAAGAAGAAACTTTGTACAGCGATAAAAGGGCTATTCAATTTTTCGCCGTGGTTGGGTGTGT
>JANMZN010000003.1:0-1647 GCA_031383285.1 Segetibacter sp. | reverse complement strand
TATACATAGCTGACGAGGAACTTGAAAATCATTTTTTGTCTGAAGAAAAATTTGTTTTTCCTGAATTGTCTGTTCACGACGGCAGTAGGGTGAAAGCAGAGGCGCAACACAAACAACTACGAAGTTTTATTGGTGGGTTTAGACAAAAGGAGTTTGTCACAGATGAAAAGCTGATTTTGTTTGCGAATCTTTTGGAAGAACACATTCGGTTTGAGGAAAGAATTTTGTTTCCAATCATCCAGCAGCAAGTATCAGCTGAAAGCCTTGAGCATATTGGAAATAGTCTTGTAGAATTTCAAAAAAACAAAAAGTGCCTTATTTGGAAAGATGAGTTTTGGCAAAAGGGTAATTCGGCGGAGAATTAGGGTCATATTTCCTTTTTGGGAAAGAATCACTTTATTGGTCCGGTAGCTTCTTCTTTGTTAAGATAAGCAAGTGCTATTTTTATTTCACTGTAGCTAAATTCAGTACCAACCTTTTCTTTAATAATGGATGCGTTGGTTTCTTTAGATACAGTGATGGCTTCAACAATGCTGTTCAGTTTATCGTTCTCTATCAGGTCCAATACATCTACTTCACCAGTTGTAATGTATCTGCACAAATGTCCTTCAATAGTGGTGGTTGCCAAACCCCTTGCTGCTGCTATGTCTGCTATCGTTTTGCCTGATTTAAACATTTCTAAAGTGATGCTGTAAGTCTCACCTTTCGTAAGTTTATCTTCCTTCTTATCTTTTTCAAGCGTTACAATTAACTTCTTACCTACAAGCGATAATACGTCATTAATTTTTTGAGAAGAAGTCAATGCGTCAACAATAGTTATAGCATTATTTAACTGTTCCTTTTTTCTGGTAAATAAAATGAGTAGATTGCTTAGATCCTTTACATACTTTTTTGTCTGCTTCTTTATTTTCACTTTATTAATGTGATCTTTAACCGGACCAATTACGTTTTCCTCCAATGATTTTGCAAAGTATTCAGCAGCTGCTTTGGTTCGTTTATTTACTTCTGCATAATTGTCTTTTTCGCAGGAAACAAACAGGTATTCCAACTGCTTGCAAAATTTAAAAGCATAATCTTTTTGTTGCTCTATTGCTTTAAATATCTTTTCTGACCAAAGGATACATTTTTCAAGGTCAGGTATTTTTCTTGACTCATAACCTATATGGTGTGCATGAATGGCATCATTCAATTTATCCCAATTAAATGTATTGATTAGTGATTGTCTTATATAGGTTGATTGTCCATGTTGTAGTGTTTGTTGCAACGCATCTTCGGTCATTTCATTTTTAGTGAAATCCAGAGCCCGAAAATCTGTGCTTATACATTTTGCATCAATTATGGAATGTAATACAAGACCTGATAGGTTGGTAAGTCTGCTCAATGCTACATACACCTGACCGGGAGCAAAAGATGCACCTGCATCAATGATTGCTTTGTCAAAAGTCAATCCCTGGCTTTTATGAATAGTGATGGCCCATGCCAACCGAATAGGATAGTGGCTAAAGGTTCCTAATTCCTCTTCTTCTATGCTGTCATCCAAGGTATTGTATTGGTAACTGATGTTTCTCCATACTTCTTTTTCGAGTTCAATTATGGTGTCATCTTTGCATTGTACTTCTATCGTATCTGGCGTAATCTTTTTTATTA
>JANMZN010000530.1:0-3697 GCA_031383285.1 Segetibacter sp. | reverse complement strand
AGATTGTAGCCAAAGGATTGAGCGAAAATGAACTGGAAAAGCGTTTGGAAAAGATGCTTTAAATTACTTCTCAAAGAAAACAACTGATCCACCAACCCAGCTTTTATCCTTATTATACCTAACACCAATCATTTTACCTTTACTTATTCTTGATAGGTTGTTGGTAGCTATTGGTCTTGGTTCTCCATCCTTCCAAAAGTAGAATACCCTTATTTCGGCTTTGGCCGGTCCATCAGGCGTTTTGATGATGTCTGCATATTTCACTTTCCGTTGCAATATCCAATTCTCAGGGTCCTTTACTTTATCTAAATCTTCTTGAGTAAGGTCAATAACAACCCCTTGGCCAGCGAAAGAAAATAAGGGCTTTAATACATAGTTTTCAAGATCTGTAGGTACTTGCTTTACCTCGTTTAAAAACCAGGTTTCCGGCACATATGGATGCTTGATAAATGGAAGAGAATACTTACTTATTCTAAAAAACCAATTAGGGTGGGGTACCCATTCTACATCTAGCTGTTGCAATAATATCTTGCCTTTTTCCTGAACCTCAGGCGTTTGTTGTTGCAGATCGTCGAAGATAACCCGGTTATAAATCCTTTTAACTTCAATTTCTACACCGTCTTTTTCGTAAAACAATTTATTGCCTTTGTGAATAAGGGCTGTGAGGCATAATACCTTTAATCCTACATATTCTTCAGTAAAATAAAAATCAACCCTTGTCTTTTGTTTTTCAGGAAATATCTCCAATAAAATGACATTTTCCGGTTGATGGCCATTTAGTAAAATATCTTTCAGCAATTGGATGTAAGTTTCCTTTGTGAAACCATTAAAATAATTATCAAAGTTATCCGGAACATTAAATACTTTCTTAGCTATTTCTGCCTGATAAGATTGAAAAGCAAATAGGGTAGGGAAGCCCTGCATTTCTATAAGCTGAGGCTCAAGTCCACCTTCGGCATTTTCACAAACACCAAAGTCAAAAGCTATAAAATTGGAGACACCTTCTTCTCCAGGAACATTTAATCCTTCCGGGATAGCTTTTTTAGACTCTTCCCTAAACTTTGGAGTAACTATTACATCTACTATGCTTTCACAGGCAGCTAGCATTTTGGTGGTAAATGCTTTGTCGCAATATATAGGGGTTTCAGCTATTCTGAAATCAAGTGTACCGGGATGCGGTGCATGTAGTTGGGTCAAATAATCCTGATATTTTTCTTCTGTAAATGAAGCATTAAACTCGTCTCTGATTGAAGGTACCATGCTGAATATTTTTATAAAGGTGTAAAATAAAAAATCCCTGCTAATTTTGCAGGGATTTTTTTATCAGAAAAAAAATACTTCTATTGTTCGACCAATTATCCGATGGCGATATTTAAAAAGTTGGGCACAATTTGACTATGTGTATATACAATTTTGTCAGGATCATTTAAATGTTCAATCATACTTTTCCATTTTTCTTCCCCATAGTTTTCTATAACTGTTTTTTTCTTATCCTCCCGTTGCAGATACATACTCATACCAACAGGATCTGCTTCCGGGTGAAACTGTGTTCCAATAAAATAATCGTTGAAACGCAGTGCCATTACAGCTCTCTCCAAAGGAACATGTGGCCTTGCCTTTTCTATCGCAAGAATTTTTCCTCCCATTTCGGCTATGCGTTGATGATTTGGTTCTATTAATTGATAATCTCGGCTATCAACAGCATAAAAGGGGTCTCTCAACTCATTAAAAATGATTTCTTCTTTTCCATTTTCAGCTAAGTGAATAGGAAAAACGCCGAATGAAGTAGATTTCCTTTTGGAAATAGTACCTACTGCATAGTGTTTGCTTGCAATTTGAAAACTGTGACAGATGAAGAGCACATGTTTTTTTATGAGATTGTTCTCATTTTCATTCCATTGCTGAAGATCTCTAATCCAATCTTTATATAATAATTCCCATTCGCTTCCATCGCTATCAATTGGCGAACCAGGTCCGCCTGATGACAAATAAATATCAAATGAGTTATCTGGAATTTCTTTTTTTAACCTGACTTCGAATTCTTGAAGGTCAATGTTGAAATCGTTGACTTCACCCCATTGGTGAATTATTTCCCTCAGACATCTCATGCCTTGATTGGGTTGGCCCTCATTGAGATCAAGAATAGCAACTCGGGCTGTCTTTTTTTCAGTCCAATTCATAGGGTGTAAAAATATTGCTTTTTTTTCAGCCATAAAAACAGCAATGAAAATAGTTTAAATGAAATTTCAAAGGTTTCTGAATGAACTAGTTGAACAACTAAATTGAAATTGTTTAACTTATAACAATTTACTTATGAAAAAGTTTAAACTTCTGGTTTTAATACGGTAAAAAGCCAATAAAATTGTCCGGCAAGAATTACTTCTTCAACAACCATCGAAATCCTATATTGATATTGCTTAAAAGGGTGTTGTTGAGTGCAGAGTTGATGTAAAAGGTGTTTTGCGTAGTTGTAAAATCATTTCCAATATTGGTATTGGTAGTTTTCCTGTGAGCATACTGTAAGCTAAGTACTGAACTTAGTGCCGCGTCACACAATATCCTTGGAGTGATTACGTAACTAATTCCTGGCGCAAAATTAAGTCCAACGTTATACCCTTTGCTCTTTTCTTCTAATTTGTCTGTTCCATTGTAGTTGTATTGTTTGCCAAAGACATAGCCAAATCCAGTATTGCCTTTTAGGGTAAAGAAAAATTTGGATGAAAGCGGAAAGAATCTTTGTTTAAAAGCATTGATGCCAATTGAATTGGAATGATTGGTGCTTTCATTTGTGCCAATAATTGTGCTGCTTTTTTGCTGAGAGTAGTTATACGATAATCCTAGTCCGACCAATTGATTGGGTTTTTTAAATATAGAATAAGTTGGGCTTATTCCAAACCCAATTGTGTTTGTCGTGTAATTGCTAGAATTGTTGGTTTCAACGGTAGAGAAACCAATATTACCACCTAATAATTTTTGCCCGATTTCGAATTGGGCTTTTGTGGAAGAAACAGATATTGATAGAATGAGTGCAATGAAAGAAGGTGTCTTTAGCATAATATTTTTTTTAGTAAGACTTTCACCTTTGGTCCTATGATGCATCAATATTTCCTTTTAACTTATTAATAGCTGCATGTTATGGTTCTCTAAAAATAAAGATATAAAAATGGGGCATAGCCGGTGAACAGCTATGTCCCTTTCTATAGTTTATACTTTCAGAAATTGATCATGAATATAATCAACTACTTCAATCATGTTTTTATTTTTATCATACACTGCAAGTTGTCTATCGGCACCGGTGCCGTTCTCAAGCATCTTATGTATATAATTAATAGCACTTCTGCTACCTAACTGGTCTACAACATCATCTACAAAATCTAAAAGTTCATAGATAAGTACACGTGTGTTCACTTCAGCTTCTTTACCAAAATCAATCAATGTACCGTCAATTCCATATCTGCTTGCACGCCATTTATTTTCATTTAGCAAATGCCTTTGGTACATAATGAAATTCAGGTTTTTGCTGTGAAGTTTATACAGTTTTGCACATATCGCCTGAAACAAGGCTGCAATGGCAATTGTTTCATCGATTGTCATCGGCACGTCGCAAATCCTAAATTCAACAGTATCGAAGAAAGGATGCACCCGAAGGTCCCACCAAATCTTTTTTGCATTGTCTATACAGTTTGTTTTGATAAGC
>JANMZN010000516.1:0-3453 GCA_031383285.1 Segetibacter sp. | reverse complement strand
ACTGCCTAAAAAACCTTGAGGTAAGAATGTTCCGGTATAGGGTGCTGTTCCTGTTGAAATAGGATTTGGTGAAACTCCTGTAAAACAGGTATTTGTATAATTGTCTCCATTTCCTCCGTTTCTAATAGCTAATGGAACAGTAGTACCGTCAGGTGCCTTGAGCCTTATTTCCAAGTCACCATCAAATTTATGAGTGATGTTGATACAAACTCTTGCTAACCCAAATGTCGCTGATATAGTTCCAACTCCGGAAATAGGAAGTGGGAAGCACTTTTCGATATTGTTGTCAGAAATGACCCCGCCAACTGTACTATTGTAAGTTTGAGCTATAAGTATATTACAAAAAAAACAGGCAAGAAAGAAATGTATCGTTTTCATCAATTGTGTGTTAGAAAAGGTTGAACAAGAGATAAGAAAATAATGGATAATGCTGCCTAAATTAATTAAAAAATAAGGCAAACGAAATAAATCATTTTTTTTGAAAAGATGGAAAAATTCTTAAAACCACCATCATATTTCAGGACACGTTAACTTGCACAACTAAACGTCTGCAACAGCTAATCTGAATTTTGGGATATTGCAGAGTAATTAATATCTGCTTAATTATTATTTTATGAGTTTTTTTGGTAAACTATTTGGCAAAAAGGAAAAGGAATCCCTTGATCAAGGATTGCAAAAAACCAAGGAGAACTTCCTCACAAAAATTACAAAGGCAATTGCAGGCAAGAGTACGGTAGATGAAGAAGTGCTTGATCAATTGGAAGAAGCGTTGATTGGTGCCGATGTTGGGCTGGATACTACCATTATGATCATAGAGCGGATTGAGCAAAAAGTGGCTCAGGATAAATACCTTAATACCAGCGAGTTGAATGCTATTTTGCAACAGGAAATCAGGGCAATGTTGGTTGATTCTGCTGAAAATAGCTACAAAGATTTTTCAACACCTAGTGGTAAAAAGCCTTATATTATATTAGTTGTTGGTGTAAACGGTGTTGGAAAAACCACCACTATAGGTAAGCTCGCATACAACTTTTCCAAAGCTGGTAAAAGCGTTTTGTTGGGTGCAGCAGATACTTTCAGGGCAGCGGCAGTAGATCAATTAACCATTTGGAGCGAACGAACGAACGTGCCAATTGTAAAACAACCTATGGGTAGTGATCCAAGTGCTGTGGCTTATGATACTGTTCAAAGCGGTGTTGCACGTGGAAGTGATGTGATCATAATTGATACTGCGGGTAGGTTGCACAATAAAACATACCTGATGGAAGAATTGGGAAAGATCAAGCGGGTAATTCAAAAAATAGTGCCTGACGGTCCGCATGAAGTATTATTGGTACTAGATGGTTCTACCGGGCAAAATGCAGTAGAACAGGCCAAACAGTTTACCGCAGCAACTTCCGTTAGTGCATTAGCTATAACCAAGCTTGATGGAACAGCAAAAGGTGGGGTTGTCCTAGCCATAGCTAACCTTTTTAAAATTCCTGTAAAATTTATAGGAGTTGGAGAAAAAATGGAAGACCTCCTGGTGTTTGATAAAGATGAGTTTGTGGATAGTCTTTTCAAGTTGGATAAATAATGGAAGATCGCCTGAGAATCAAGGTGAACCTTTCAAATCTGCAATGAATATTGTTGGTTTTGGTTCATTTCTATGTACCTCGTATTTTATAGATTAACTATGGAGATATTGAAGTCAAAAAATTTATCAATTATACTCTTTGATGAGCCGGGAAGCCAAAGGTTGTTACCTCTTACGCGAACAAGACCTGTGGCCGATCTGAGGATTGGCATTTTAACCTGTAAGCAGCGTTGGGAAAAAATTTCTGGTAAAAAAGTGTATGTCCTTGCTTCTAAAGATCTTCAGCCAATTCAGGAAACCATTCCTGAAGGAGAGTATTTGTTTATTGATGCTGCATTAATACCTACAAAGGAGCTATTAAACGATATTTTAAATCTTTCTATTTCTCATGCTTTAAAAGATGAAATTGGGCTTATAGCCGGAAGGGGAAATTATAATCCAGTGGTCGGCACAAACACAATTATTAGTTTGTTCAAGCAGTTCAATCTTTATAAACAAGTCAAAAGATTTGATTCGCTTTTACGAATTATTCAAATGAATGATGAACTACTCCGTTGTGATTTTGAGTTAATAAATGCTGCAAAGCTTGCAAAAACAGATGCGTCGGTTACGCTAATAAACCCATCACAAATTTATATTGAAGAAGGCGCCAAAATCAGCCACAGTGTTTTGAATGCCACGGACGGACCTATTTACATATCTGGCAATACTACAATAATGGAAGGCTGTTTGATAAGAGGTCCTTTTGCAATGGGTGAGGGCTCTGTTCTAAAAATGGGTACCAAGGTTTACGGGGCTACTACTATAGGACCATTTTGTACGGTTGGTGGAGAAATTAAGAATTCCATTTTTTTTGGTTATAGTAATAAAGCTCATGATGGATACGTGGGGGATAGTATTATTGGTGAATGGTGCAACCTGGGTGCAGGCACTTCGTGCAGCAATGTGAAAAATACAGGAGGAGAAGTGCAATTATGGAGTGAATATGACCAAACATTCATTTCAGTAGGAAATAAATTTGGAATGGTCATGGGGGATTATTCCCGGACTGCAATAAATACTTCTATCAATACGGGTACGGTAATAGGTATTTGCTGTAATGTATTTTGTGATGGATTGACTGCTAAGTTTATTTCCAATTTTAGTTGGGGGCTAAAAGGCGAAAAATACCACATCGAAAAAGTATTGAAAGACGTTAATAATTGGAAAGTATTCAAACAAAAAAGGCTACTCGACAATGAAGAAAAATTATTGAGGGAAATATATTCAAATTTGTTTTTATAAATATATTCTAATACAATTAAACATTTTTCTTTGACCAAAATATAATCTATTTTTCTCCATGAGGCCCAAGTCTTTTCATCAAAGCCAAAATTCTATTAGCTTTCGTTATTTGTGATTTTGCAGTGTAGATGTTCTCTATGTTTGCTTTTTTTTCGGACTCGGTCAAATTTTTAAAAGCCTCGTATGAGCCGGGTTCATCCTGGAAGCATTGCATCAACTCTTCTGGAATTTCTGTAGGTAGGTTATCGCGATAGAGAATTACATGAACTTTATCTCCTGATGACTTCCCTAATTGCTTTCTAATAGCAGCTTTTATAGGCAAAAATAGTTGTCCATTGCCCATTGGCATCAAATGATAGCCTTTAATTGCAATATTATCTATTGTTCCAAAAACGCTTACCCAACCAAAAGGAGCGTTTTTGTCAGGTAAAATTTCAGGTAAGCGTGCAAAAGTCCATCCGCCTTTTCCCGGAAATTTTTCTAATAAATAAACTTGATTTACCAAAGCTTTTTCTGACGACAAAGTTGAATATTTATAATTGGCAATTTAATTTATCAAGGGAAATTGAAAATATTTTTTTTCATTTTTTGAG
>JANMZN010000329.1:0-3309 GCA_031383285.1 Segetibacter sp. | reverse complement strand
CAATCAAATGTAGCTCCCGATAACAATGGCTCAGAGAGAGCCATCAGAAATATTAAGGTAAAACAAAAAATATCAGGGCAATTTAAAACGCTTGAAAGCGCAAACGTATTCGCCATCCTTAGATCCGTTATTGATACTACCGTAAAAAATGGAAATAACGTTTTGAACGCATTACATCTTATCGCTACTTTTGGGACTGAATAGTTACGAAAAAAGTATCCTCTCCAACAAAGCTCATCTAACCCAAGTGCATATAGTAATTAAAAAGCTGCCGCATCTAAATGATGCGGCAGCTTAGCAATAAATAATCTAAATCCTACGCAACTGGCGCCGGCTCGTTTTTCCTCAATTTGTTCATAGCCTTTACCAGCATAAAGATGATAAGCGCAATGATGAGAAAATCAATTATGGAAGTGACAAAACTGCCCCAGGCAAGGATATTCGATCCTGTGCCCCTTGCAGCCTCCAATGACATTCCGGGAAGTACAGGTTTTTCGCCCTCACCAAGCACCATGTAGGAATTGATGAAGCCCTTAGGTCCAACTATTACGCCTGCTATTGGCATAATAATATCCTTAACCATTGAGTCTACAATTTTTGAAAATGCAGCACCAATGATTACACCAATTGCAAGGTCCATTACATTGCCCTTTACGGCAAATTCTTTGAATTCTTTTACAAATCCCATAGTAGTTTGATTTATGTTTAATTCAAAGATAATAAAAAAATTAAACAGCTTTACTGCTTATATCCATTTAAAGTCATTCGCTTATCTCCTTGCTTCACTTCTATTAAGTAGGCACCCCTACTATATTTCTCACCAAACTTGAAAGTTTGTTGCACTTTCCCAACGATCTGCTGTATCCTTTTTCCTTCGACCGAATAAATATTAATTTCAATTGGGCTATTATACAAAGACGTTACCGATAGTACAAAATTTGAAGTTGTCGGATTAGGTAAAAGCTTTGCAACTAGATCGTCCGTTTTTACTTCGACCTCCCCGCGGTTAACTATCGGCTTGCATGCAGCTGATGAATTTAACGTGACCTTTTGATTACAAGTTGCCGCATTTGAAGCAGAGTCTTTAATTGTGTAAGTAATAGTTGTAAGCCCTTTATTAAAACTTTTTGTACCTACCTGATTTACTCCGGTTGTTGGTGAACTAGCAACGGTAGCACCTGTCATTTTCCAAGTAAGCGATCTTATTCCGCAATTATCTTTTGCATTTAATGAATTGATTGTAGCATTTGCCGGGCATGTAGCTACATTAATAGTAGTATCAGCAGGGCACTTAGTTATTGTAGGTTTTATACTATCTACTTTCACGCTAAACGTACAACTAGCCGCATTTCCAGATGCATCCTTAACTGAATAAGTTACCAATGTTGTTCCTTTAATAAATGTCTTTGCGCCTAACAAATTGATACCTGATGCTGCTGAAGTACCTGTAGTGGCCCCTGCCATTTTCCACGTTAACATTGTTACGCTACAATTGTCATCATATATTGGGAAAGCAGGTTTAATTGATTTTACACAACTTATAATATTCGTTGGACAAACAATTGTGGGCAATACTTTTTCAAAAACCGAAACGGTAAAACTGCAGGTATCAGCATTGCCGGAAGGATCAATGACAATATAGGTAATAGTGGTAATCCCAGTATTGAAAATTCTTGTTCCAACAAAATTTATTCCATTGGCAGGAGAATTAAAAATAGTAGCTCCTGATAATTTATAGGTAAGACTACTAAAGTTGCCACTATTATCACTAACCGATGGGTTATTGAGTACTATTGATTTTGAACAGCCCGTTGTAACATTTATTGTAGTATCATTATTACAATTAATTATGGGTGAAATTTTATCTCTTGAAAAAGTAAAATTTGCATCTGACATATCATAAAATATATTGCCTGATGCTTTTACTCTCACCCTTGCATTTGTAGTTACATTGTTTGGCACAGTAATGCTTTCACTACCATCATTTGGAGTATTTAGCTTTAAGACGATTGGAAAGGTTAATCCCCCATCAGTCGATAGTTCTATATCAACGTTGGCTGCACTTACAGGTGTTGCAGTTGTACCGGCAACATTCCATGTAACATTTTTAGTTGCACCAACTAACCAATTTACAGTTGAAGTATTGGGACTTGTTACAACAAAAGGACCAGCAGCAGCTACTGTAACTGTCATTTCATCAAAACAAACTCCACCTCCTCCTGCCTTGTTATCTCGAGCAGTCAACCTGAAGTTCATTGGCCGGGCATACGAAGGCAACAATTCGCCTATAGTAGTTACATTGTTTATCTGATCACTTAATTGAGGAAAATACCGCTTGCCAGAAGCCGTAGGTGGAAACGACCTGAATAAAGGTGCCTTATTACCTACAGGTGCGTTCCAATTTCCAAAAGCAGCTCCAACATCTACTTGCTCCCAGCTAAAAAGCATGGTATCGAGATCGGGATCTATGGCAGAACCGGAAAGTACAAAAGGCGTACTTTTTGGGATTACATAATTAACACCTGCATTAACCACAGGGGGTAAATTTCCTGTGGCTATTTTAACCGCACAATTATTTCCTGTACTATTGATGGTATAAGTAGCTATTTGATCAAGACTTACAGCATGAAAATATGGAATACTATGTGGTGCTAAGTCATTGGTAGCATTACAGATACCTGCATATGCCATAATGGTAATCCCGCTACCAGGTTCTGCATTTGTAGTATTGGAACCATTACCATTACAGCTACCAGTTCTAGCATTAAATGTATGATCTCCGCCAAACTGATGGCCAATTTCATGGGCTACATAATCAATATCATACCCGTCTCCAATAGGAGTGGGTGACCCTGTAATGCCACTTGCCTTTTGGCTATTTTTACAAATCACGCCAAGACCTGCCAATCCGCCTCCTCCTGTACTAACCGTATGACCAATGTCAAAATTTGCAGAGCCTATTCTATTTGTAATTTGAGTTTGACTTTCGTTAATGAGTACATCTGCATTATTGTTTCCATTAAATGGGTCTGTTGAAGGAGCAGTAAATACAATGAGTGCATTATTGGCTACTAGAACCAACCTAACAGCTACTTCTGTTTCATAAACGCCATCAACTCTATTCACTGTGGTTACAATTGCCGACAATGCCTGCGCCTTGGTTACATTTGATCCTCCAACTGCCCTTGCATATTCACCCGTACATGCCATGGCCAAGCGATAACTTCTCAGCGTTCCTCCAACACATTGGCTAGCATTTGTTCTGGAAACAATTACCGATTTTGAAAGTGCCTCCGGTAAAATTTCCTC
>JANMZN010000431.1:0-5582 GCA_031383285.1 Segetibacter sp. | reverse complement strand
ACAAACAATCAATGGATCATTTGTGCTTAATGTTTATGCTTTGGATGGAAGAATAATTTTTACAAAGCAATTATTAACTGTTCCTGTTTCAATTGCATTACCATCCACTATAGGTAAAGGATTGTATACTATTTCTATTCAAAGTAAAGAGGGAATAAAAAACCAATTGATTTCAGTGCAATAATAACAATCAAAACCTTTTCTTTATGGTTTGATCTATACACCTAAATATTCACGATTTATGGCATCTCTATTCTTCATTCCCAATTCTTAATTTTAGATTGAAATCTTATAAAAATATTTGAAATGTATTGTGCAATCCATTTTGTATTAATTCACTTAGATCATAATCTGCCACATATTCTTATCTCTCCATTTTCCCCAGTTTTTCATGGCAGCATTCAACTGAACCTTTAAAGAACTAAGGTTAGATTTTTTGCCTTTTTTAGGAGGCATAATTTCAGAAGGTTTTGGATCTATCATCGTTAGTTTTGTAGCAAACCAGGTGGTGTGCATTCTAGGTACAGCCAACCCTAAAATCATCCCCGGCAAACCATTGAATGATTCAGGACCGCCAGGTGTTACAACCTGATCAGTATAAAATGCCACCACAAAAACAGAATCCATAATGATGGTAGTGGCTTTTCTGCATTCTATACCTGCTATTGTTCGCTTATCTGCTGTGATTTTCCAATTCACCTTTCTAACACTATCCTGAATGTTAAAAACATCCTCAAACACGGTCTTTTGAGCTGTAAAAGACTGCTTTTCCAAATCTGTGAAAACAATATTGTCATTGGCGGGCCCTTCCATCCACTCAGGTACTTTTTTGTCGGTTACCACCTCTCTCCCCGGTTGGTAAATGCTACTTTGATCATTAAAATAAAGGTCAAAATAGGAAACTTTTATTTCGGGCATCATTTTCTTTAGCATTTCCCGCCATTCATTATCTTCTTCATTTTCTATCTGCTTATACAGATTGACCCTTTTTTCAAACTCTATTTTTCCTTTTACAATAAACTGTTCCTGAGCTGTCAATCTGGTCAACATCCATAAGTTCACTGCTAGAATAAGTAGTTGTTTCATATAGATTATTGCGCTGTAGGTGCGCCTCCCGGGGTTTTAGAAAAATTCCATACAAACTGTAGCAAAAAGTAGCGTCGTAAAGCAACATAATTGTTTTCTCTTACAATGTTGGAACTGATGGTCCTTTCAAAACCATTATTCTGATTCAGTATGTCGCTTACATAAATGCTGATGAGCGCTTTATCATTTTTTAATAATTTACGACCAAAATATCCGTTCCATTTTACTACATTGTTTCGGGCAAAAAGTTCTGTTCCTTGTCTAAGATTTGCTTCTACATTAGAGTTCAATTCAAACTTGTATGGAAGGGTTAAATTGACAGAAAAATTGTGCGATTGGGTTATGTATTTTGTACTTAACCGCTCATTGACTGTAGAGTTAGAAATATTATATTGTATTTCTCCATTGTATCCAATATCAAACTTTTTTTCTTTGTACTTGTACATGCCCCATCTTATACCATAACCAGTGTTATTGGTTGTATTTTTTACCTCAACCAATTGGTTTTTTAAATATGAACCCACATAGTTGATATTTCTACTTGTATTTAAATTAGCTCCAAAGTTTACATTTATATCCAATGCTTTAATCTTCATATTGTAGCCAAATCCTGCATACCCATTATAATTTCCATTGAGGTTTATAAATTGAAAAGTTCTAACGCCGCTTGTATCTGTGGTTTCGCTTGTGCTAATAGAGTTTGTAGTAGTTGTTATATCACCATAACTATAAAATCCACGTTGCTGAAGGACTTTGTACGAATTGTAATTAAAACTAATTGAATGTCTGAATTCTTGTTTTAGGTCAGGGTTTCCGATAGCTATATTCAGCGGATTAGAGTTATCTCGTACAGGTTGTATTTGCTCAATCGTAGGTTGATTGGTGTTGCCTTGGTATCGTATGTTTACACGGCTATTAGCGTTGAACTTGTACATAAAACTTGCTCGTGGAAACAAGTTTGTGAAATTGTATTTTATTTCATTGTTCAGTAGAAAATTCTTTTGTCTAAAATTTGCAAAAGCTACATCTCCACCAATGGAAGCAGTTACTTTTTTGGTATTCAATCGCCACATCATTCCGGTACTGTTTGTAAGTACATTAAAATTGAAATGATTGCTAAAAGTGTCGTTAAGTATGTTGTATGCTCCCAAGTGGTCCTTATCAAAAGCTAGTTTTTTTGATTCGCTGTTGCTAATTCTAACACCATAACTTAACTCAAGGAAAAGATTTTTTATTATAGGTTCCGTGTATGCTACTTTGGAATAAATTCCGCTATTGATAATATCATTTACTTTCTTTTGATCAATGGTGTCTAGCTTAATCGAGTTGCCCTTAAAGTAGAAATTGTTTAATGAATTTAAATAACCTATGGTGTTAGTCGATTTGTATTGCTGATCTACATTTACAGACATTGTTCGTCCGGGCTTTTTAAACCGATGCCTCAGTAATAAATTACTATTGACATTTGCATTTGTACCCTTGGCAGATGTTGACCTGTTGTTTGTCACATTGTTTCCGGTATTGTCACTCGATTCGCTGTTGAAAAAAGCAAAGCTATTTTGGCTTCCTGAATTGGTATTGCCTTTTATTTTTAACGAGTTTGCACTATCAATCTGCACATCATAAGTGATGCTGCCGGCATGGCGATCTTTAGTATTGAAAAATTGTCTTGTTTCTTTGGTCGAAAAGCTATTGCCAGGTAATATAGACTGAGAAACGGTATTGCCTGCACCTTGATTGTTTAATTTATTGTAGCGGTAACTGCCATTGATATTTTGCTTGTCCCGGTCAAATTTGTTTGAATATTGAAGTCCGCTACTCCAGCTTTTTGGTATACCTTCTCCGGAAAAACTGCCATAATTATCAAATTCATCACTGCTTCCGGAACTAAAGAAAAATCCACCATCTTCTTCATATTCCATTGAATTGTTAGAGCCATATTTGGAACTTTCGTCCCAGTCAAGACCCGTTTTACCTGTGCTGCTCATCACTCCATAAGCGGCTAATTTTGATTTGGCTCTAAACTTATTAAACATAGCACTATTGTTCCAATTTTCATTTAAGTCTGAACCTGCTTGTAACTTTCCAAAATAACCTTTCTTCTTATCGTCTTTTAAGGTAAGGTTGATGGTCTTCTGTTTGGAACCATCATCTATACCAGTAAAAGCAGCCTGGTCACTTTTCTTATCAAAAACCTGTACTTTATCAATAGCATCAGCTTGAAGGTTTTTTGTAGCAACTGTAGGATCATCTCCAAAAAATTCTTCACCATCTACGAGTACCTTTTCTACATTTTCGCCTTGTGCTGTTATTTTGCCGTCTTTGTCTATTTGAAGCCCTGGCATTTTCTTTAGCATTTCTTCTACAGATGCGCCTTCTCTTACTTTGAAACTATCTGCATTGTATTCTATTGTATCGCCCCTCATTCTAATAGCAGCTATTTTTTGCCTAATTACCACGTCTTCCAATAAGTGTTTTTTACTGGTCATGGGCAATGTGGAGAGGTCAAATATAGAATCAGTAGTCAATGCCAAAGGATACATGTAATCTGCAAATCCGGGATAGTTAACCATTATTATATAGTCGCTCTTTTTGGCAGCGGATAGTTTAAAGTTGCCCTCAACATCACTTCTTGTAAACTGTTGAAGAATAGAATCTTTGGCACTCAACAAAGTAATAACTGCGTTGATCAGCGGCTTTTTATTTATGGTATCTGAAATGGTGCCTTTAATAACGGACGACTGACCAAAAGCAGAAAAGAGAACGAGTAAAGAGAAAGTGGTAAAAATGCCTTTCATGTAGTTTGGTTATTACCACGTAAAAATTGATAAAATAAACTAAAGTATAAGTTAAAAAATAGACGAATGGATAATAAAAGGGATAAGCGTATAGAAAAGTCAGGTTAGTCGTTTATTGAGTTTTAAAATAGATATTAAGCAATGGAGTTTTTAGGTTTTTATGAGATTATTAATCTTGTTATATATCACCTAAGCAAGTAGTACAATTGCAACGAAATGAAATTGTAGGCAGCATTAAAACGCGTTACACCTAATCATTTTAGTTAATTGAAAGATTATTTTTACTTTTACCGTGATTAAATTTGTAAAATGTCTAAACACCTTTCAAAACTTTACTTTTTTCTTATACTTTTTTCTGTTCCCACTTTTTCATTTGCTTGGGGAGTAATTGGTCATAGAGTAGTAGGAGAGATAGCTACTTCTTATCTAAATCCTAAGGCAAAACTGGAGATTCAAAAAATATTGGGTAATGAATCGTTATCGCTTTCTAGTACATGGGCAGATTTTATTAGGTCAGACAGTAATTATAAATACCTAAACACTTGGCATTATGTTGATTTTGAGGAAGATATGCTTGCTCCAAAAATGAAAGCTTACCTAGAAGAAGATACAAGTACCAATGCGTTTACCAAGTTGAACTTCATCATTGCTCAGTTGAAAGGCAAAAGCATTTCAGCAAAGGAGAAACAATTCTACCTACGCCTATTGGTGCATATTGTTGGAGACCTTCATCAACCTTTTCATGTAAGCCCTAGAGGTGATAATGGAGGAAACACGATTAAACTAAACTGGTTTAATGAATCTTCAAACATCCACCGGGTATGGGATGAAGGTTTAATAGATTACCAACAACTTAGCTTTACTGAATACACCAAGGCTATCAATTTTACAAATGCTCAACAAAGAATAGACTGGCAGAAAGCCGGGATAGAAGAGTGGATAGTTGAATCGTTTTCCATAAGTAAGAGGCTTCGGGAAGATTTGAAAGGTGAAACGAAATTGGGCTATAACTATAATTTCAAACATATAGCCACAGTTAATGAACAACTTTTAAAAGCAGGAGTAAGGTTGGCTGGTATTCTAAACAAGATTTACGGTTAATATATTTTATCATTACATTTTTGGAACCAAAAAATTTTGCTAATTCCAGTTTATGATTAATCTCTATTTGGAAGATTTTGCGTTTTATACCATCATATTTATCCTCGTATTGTTGGCAATAAAAACAGTCCTTTTTTTTACCCTTGGGAGTAAAAGACTCACCTTTAAAACGTTTCTTTTTTTTAGCGACAACAATATGCGCAATACAAAAGACCTTAAAAAGAAGAAAAGTAAAAATATCCAAAACTATTTTAGTGTCATCATTTTCGCAATCATGATCATGCTGCTGATTATTTTTATGGCCGGAGCGTTATTCAAATTACCTCAACCAAGTTAGTTTCTTTGTGCAGTTAATTCTTTGAATATTTTTATTCCTTTATCAGCAACTTAGAAACCTGTTTGAAATCCAAAGCATTTTTCACTTCCCATTAGTGGTTGGTATTAATACAGGATATCTTTTGGTTGAGCAAACGCTCTCCAAAAAAGTAATCCAATCCAAATCTGATATTAAAAAATAGAAACGATTTTCTGTCATGCTAACTTACATTTTTCTAAACAAATCCTACTTAAATTTAAAAGAGAATGCCGCAAAAATTA
>JANMZN010000393.1:0-4972 GCA_031383285.1 Segetibacter sp. | reverse complement strand
CAGATTTTGAATAATGAACTGAACAGGCAACGAACCCCTGGACCCCAAACCAACAGAAATGGTTTGCTCTTGGATTGTAAAAATTCTGGCATCATTGAATCGCTTCAATTTTTTGTTAAGGTCATTGGCTATTTCATCCTGAGTTCTTGTTCTTTCATTTGGGGTCACCAAGGCCACACGTCCACTTGCTGTATTGGTGCCATTGCCACCAAACCCCGGAGTAGCTACAAAAGTAAAATCTCTTTCGGGTACGGAGTCTGCTAAAAATGTTGTTACTTTTTCAGCTACATTTCTGGTAAAATTAAAACTCGATCCTTCTGGTGCGGTTATACTTATTCGAACACTGCTTTTGTCTTCCATAGGAGCTAGTTCGCTTGGTATCGAATTGTAAAGCAAGTAAATGATAATGCCACATGCAGCAACGATTACCCATGCCAACCAACGTACCTTCAAAAAATTTTGGAGCGTATTGCGATAACCGCTTTCCATTTTTTTGAAAAAAGGTTCGGTGCGTTCATAAAATTTTCCATGCCCTTTTTTGCGAGTCAATACTACATTCAGTACCGGTGTAATGGTAAGCGAAACGAAAGCGGATATTAGAACTGCAGCGGCTACAACTACACCAAATTCGCGAAAAAGACTTCCCGTAAATCCTTGTAAAAAAATAACCGGCAGAAATACTACAGCCAGCGTAATGGAAGTAGAAATGACTGCAAAGAAAATTTCTCTGCTGCCTTCTAAAGCAGCCCTTTTAATGGATAACCCTTCTTCCATTTTACGAAAAATATTTTCGGTGACTACAATGCCATCATCTACTACCAAACCCGTAGCTAAAACGATAGCCAGTAAGGTGAGTACATTGATTGAAAAACCTGCCAGATACATAATAAAGAAGGTCGCAATCAGTGATATGGGGATATCTATCAGCGGACGAATGGCTATCAACCAATTTCTAAAAAAGAAAAAGATAACCAGCACAACCAACGAAAAAGAAATGATTAAGGTTTCCTTTACTTCATTCAGTGATTGCCTTACATTCCTGGTATTGTCAATTAGTACCCGGTACTGTATATCGGATTTACTTGCCTTTTGGATGTCCTCCAGTCTTTTATAAAACTCATTGGCAATACTGATATAATTGGCTCCCGGTTGAGGGGTAATAGCCAGACCTACAGCAAACACTCCATTGTATTTCCAGCTTTGTTCCAGGTTTTCTGCGCTCAATTCTATTTTGGCTATATCGCCTAGCCGTACTATTCCAGAAACATCCGCTCTGATCACCAGGTCTTTGAATTGTTGTTCGGTTGTTAGCCTTCCTAATGTTCGGATGACCAGTTCGCTACTATTGCCATAAATTTTTCCCGCAGGTATTTCTACATTTTCTTTGTCCAATGCGCTTTGAATATCAGGGAAAGCAATGTTATACATGCTCATTTTTTCCGGTTGAAACCATAGCCGCATGGCAAATCTTTTCTGTCCAAAAATGTTTACTGCACTCACTTCGTTAATGGTCTGAAATTGCTGCTGCAACACATTTTCTGCATAATCACTTAATTCTAATAATCCTTTTGAATGGCTTTGAATAGCCAGTAAAATAATGAAGTCGCCATTGGCATCTGCTTTGCTTACAACCGGGGGGGCATCTATGTCTTGTGGTAAATTTCTAATGGCCTGACTTACTTTGTCGCGTACATCGTTGGTAGCAGTTTCCAAATCTACATCCAGGTTAAACTCTACAGTTATCCTGCTCGACCCCAAAGAACTGGAAGAAGTAATGCTGCGAATGCCTTGAATGCCATTGACCTGTTTTTCGAGCGGTTCAGTTATCTGGCTTTCTACCACCTCTGCATTGGCACCTGTATAGTTGGTGGTAACGGTTACATTGGGAGGATCGATGGCGGGATATTCCCTTACTGCAAGAAAAGTAAAACCGACTACGCCAAATACAATAATGGCTATGTTCATAACAGTAGCCAGGACCGGTCTTCTCAATGATAATTCAGAAATATTCATTAGGGTACTTCTCTTGCTGCTACTAAAATTATTGTGTTAATGATTCCAATGTCTTCACTGCTCTTACTTTAACAGGTGTATTGGGTCGGGCAAACAATACCCCACTCACTACTATACTGTCGCCTGCTGCTATTCCTTTTATGATTTCTACATTGCCTGCTAGTCTATTGCCGGTTTCTACTTTTACATAGTTCGCCTTTCCCTCTTTTACTACTACCAATATCTTATCCTTATCCTCAGGAATGATAGCACTGCTAGGCACAAGCACACTTTTTTTGTCGTTTCCATCATTGATATACACTTTTACAAATGAGCCTGGTGTTGCGTTGTTGTTCTGTAATAGGGCTCTCACCAGCAAACTTCTGGTACTGGTATTTGCCTGTGGCTCAGTGGCCAATATGATGGCCCTTGTTTGTTGTTTGTTGACACCAGCGATTTCTACCGTCACCGTACTCCCTTTTTTTATAGTATTGGCATATTCTTCCGGTAGGGTAAAGTCAACTTTTAGCTTGTCCACATTGTGAAAAGTAGCCAAAACATCAGCAGGAGTAACATAGGCACCGGGGCTTGCTTTTCTCAAACCAACTACACCACTGAAAGGCGCTTTAATAATGGTTTTAGCCATTTGTGTGTTCAAAATATTAATATCTGCTTTTAGGCTGTTTATCTGGTTAATGGCTATATCATAATCCGCTTGGTTGAGTCCGCCTATGGCTAACAGTTTTTTATACCGTTGTTCCGTAGTATTGGCAAGGTCTAGCTGTACATTTAGTTTTCCGAGCTGGGCCTGTAGATCTGCATCATTTATCCGGGCTATAATGGTGCCTTTTTGTACCCGCAAACCTTCAGGTATATTCAAGTAAACAAGCCGTCCATTGATTTCAGACCTTAGTTCTGTGGTTTCAGATGCTATAACTGAGCCGCTTGCCTCAATAGTATTGGAGGTGACTTGAGGTGAAGCGATCAATACATCTACAATGACAGGTCCGCCAGACGTATCTTTTCCTTTTTTCTCTTCCTTTTTCTCTTTGCAGGCAGCAGTAAACAGGCATATAAACAGTAGATAATAGGTCAATTTCATTTGTAGGAATATCTTAAGTTTCTGCAATTATTTTAAGGCTTGGTAAGGGTAAAAATAATTGTATTTCACAAGGAAGCGCTGTAAAACTTATAAGTTTTAAAATAATTTTGCCATTCAAATCAATAATTTAATTCAAACTATAGATCTATTGAGATTATAATTAAGTGGTATGATCAAGATGTTTTAAAGTATAAATTAAAAGGGCTGCCTTTTTGAGACAGCCCTTTTAGCTATGAAAATAGTATGTTTAATTATTGCTTTACACTATCAGCTGCTGCTTTTTTCTTGTCTTTTGATTTACCAATTAAAAAACCACCTGCTGCGCCTGCTAGTCCACCAACAATAGCACCTGTTCCTTTTTTCTTGCTGATGATGGCTCCGGCAACTGCTCCGGTTACTCCACCTATAATTGCTCCTTTGGTAGCATTGGACATTCCTGTTTTTTCAGGCTCTTTTGTTGTAGTTGTAGTTGTAGTAGTTCCAGTACCTGTGCCAACTGTATTTCCTGTTCCGGCATTGACCGTAGTACCTGTGCCTGTAGTGGTTGTTGTGGTGCCTGATGAGGTACTTGTTGTTGTGGTCGTAGTAGCTTTTACAGGTGCTTTGGTAGGTACGTATTTTACGATTGTTTTTACTGTAGGTTTTGATGGTGCAGGTGCGTTGGGATCTACCTTTACATATTGATCACCGGTACTTGTTACGATGGTGTCATTTAAGCCATTAGTATTGATTGTTTGGCTTTGATCCAAAGCACTTCTGTTGGAATCTACAGCATCCGTTGTGGTAGCGTCAGGTTTGTTGCCGTTACAAGCTGCCAAAGCTGCGATCATAACAATTGCAAATAATTTCTTTTTCATAAAAATCTGTTTTAGTTACTTTTTTTAATTTCTAATTGTTTTACTCAAACTTGTAAGAGAAAACTATGCCATAATTTCTGCAAATGTATAAAAAAGATAAATTTAATTAGCAATGAGGTAGTTGGAAACGCACTTTTAGGCATTAAATAACAATATTAAATGACTGTTTGCAATTTGAATTTTTTTTATTTTAAGCTGAAATATTGCTTTGTACTTTGATTGTTTAAGCAGTCTGATTGCTTTAATTCTCGATAATGCACAGTGTCACTCCGATGTTAAGAGCGGTCTTCCTGGCTCAATCATAAGATTTCCCTTTAGCCGCGGCTCGATCGGAAAGAGGAAGCTTAGTGGTCTCTTTTTTATGATTACAATTTATTTTTAGGCTGTTTGTACCAGCATTCATTTACAGTTCAATGTGATTTTTTTTTAGAATAGACCACGATGGCAAGTTTTTTAATTAACGGGCAATCATTAAATATTAATATTCTAATTTGATTAGCGCTTTAAGGCCCAATCAAAATTAATAATGCGGGTTCTAAAGGAGCAAATAAACCGATATGGTGCGTTGATTTTGGTGCACTCATCCTTTTTTATCTGCATCCATAAACAAAACAGGCAAATTCAATGAAAATTCAATTGAAATTTGATCAAAGCACTTAATTTTAAACATGCGGCGCAATCAAATTTACTGGTCATGCCAGTTAGCAGGTTGGTTTGGAATGGTGGCAATAGAAACGGTAAATTTTACTTTTTTTATTGTCGGACATTTCGAACGGGAAATATTTATGGGTCATGTTTATGAGGCATTGGCTGGCATTGGATTAACCCATTTATTGCGGTATTTTCTAAACAAAAGCCAAGTTATTACCCGCAAAAAAATCCGGATTTGGGCGAGTGCCATATTTTCCACTTTTGTTATTTCAGTATTACTAATGGTTACTAGTTTGTTACCGGTATTTTTTCTGAAAAATCCTTTAGCATCCTTTAAGCAATTGACTGCAATCTATATTGTCGGATTAAT
>JANMZN010000300.1:0-1741 GCA_031383285.1 Segetibacter sp. | reverse complement strand
AGTCATAATTGGAGAGAAATAATAAGAATAGGTAATACACAAAAAGTTGTTTACTCCACCGCGCAAAATGTAGAAGATGAAATAATACAAATAAAGAAATGCACGCAACCCCATGAAAAGCTAGCAACCCTATACGCAGCTATCAACTACCAACCAAAACCCTTTCGCAAACTAAAATCTGTGTGGCTCAAAACGAAACTCAAAAAAATTGACCCCCTCTATAAATGCCAACTTTTGGAGTAATTTGCTCAAGTTGGGGTAAGTCAAAGTAAAAACGGTCATTGAACGATTAGACGCAGTACAACAAAAGCGTCGACTTTGAAATAGTACACCTAAAAATGTTCAAATACTGCATTTTATGCTATTTTCACAACATTAAAAGTTCTTTGAGATGTAGTACAGGTAAGGGTTTTGGGAGAAATGCTTACTATCCGTTTGGGTTAGTGATGGCGGGGGTGAGTAGTAAGGCAGCTAATGGTTTGGAGAATAAGAGGAAATTTAACGGAGGAACTGAATTAGAAAAAGTAGAATTCAGTGATGGTTCAGGACTGGAAATCTATTCGACAAGTTATAGAAGTTACGACCCCCAACTAGGAAGGTTTCATCAAGAAGATCCTTTGGCTGGTGCTTTTGAAGATCAATCCCAATATAATTATGTTTCTAACAATCCTCTTATTTTTAATGATCCATCTGGCTTGAGTGAACAAACGCCAGGAGTAAACTCTCAAGATCCAAAAGATATAGCAATACTAGAAGCAGTAACAGTAAAAAATATACCCAAACCAAAGTTAAATTGGTTTGGTTATCCTAATTCAACATCTTCACAACGTAAAGAATGGAAAGAGAATCAACACTCATATTATACTAGACAATCAACTGGTCAGTCAACTAGTCAAAAAGGTGATCGCTCCTCGTACACATCAAGTATAAGTATGTATAAAAGATGGGACAAGGCAAACAAAGAATTTAGACAAAATTCCATCGGAGCTCTATTATTAATTGGCTCACCAGTTCTTATTACAAGTTTGTCTGGAACGGGAACTGGTTCTTTAATATTAAATTCAGTAAGACCAAAACTACAAACAAGTATAGCAGGAGGGTTGGCAGATTTTTTAAATCAAAAAGTTGTATTGAAAAGATCTTGGGGTGATATAAATTTAGCAACAGTTGCAAGTAATACTTTTTTGGGAGGAAAAAATATTATTGGAAGTTCTTTATGGGAGTCTACTGGTAGCTTTTTTCAATTATCAATTAATAAGGTAGGTTTAAATTTTAATAGTGCAGGTGTTACTGATTTTACTACTGGTGTAGTTGGTAATATATACGGAAATAGTTTTGGCAGAATGGTAAATAAGATTGGCTTGCAAGATGAAAATGGAAAAATAGTAGGTCGAATAGTTGAATTTGGCTATGAAACAGCTGGGGAATTTTCTGGTAATATAATTTCCAACTCAATTACTCCTCAATAGCAATTTTTAAAATGAATAGTAAAAATATTAAGATTTTTATTGGTGTTCTGCTAATTGCATTCATATTTATTGTAGGAACAATTAAAAAGAATTCCTTAAAGAAAAATTTTGAATTAACGAATGGTGAAGTTTATGAACTTGGGCAATCTCGTAATAGTGGAAACACTATTTTCCTAAAGTTTAGATTTTTCAATAATTGTGATTTAGTCTATGGCAATACAGGTATTCCATGTGATCGGGTGAACAGTCCAGCTATAAGAAATATTTTGTTG
>JANMZN010000301.1:0-3435 GCA_031383285.1 Segetibacter sp. | reverse complement strand
CTTCTTGAATACAGAAAACATATCTTCAGCAAATACTTTGGACCATAAATAACCATAATAATTGGCTGCATAACCATTCAAATGACCAAAACTGGTAATAAAATGGGCACCTTCAGAAAAAGGAACCTGACGAATAGCATTTATTTCTCTCGAAATTTCCAGTATTCCTTTCTTTTTTACTTCACTATACTTGTCTTCATAGGTAAAATCCAATAAACCTAAACTAACTTGCCTGATGTATTGAATGGCAATACCTACCTGTTGTGTTTGTTTCAACTTGTTAAACAAATCTATGGGCAAAGGCTGACCGGTTTTATAATGTTTGGCAAACATGGAAAGCGATTCGTACTGCCAAACCCAATTTTCCAAAAACTGTGAAGGCGCCTCAGTAAAATCCCCTTTTACACTAAACGGCCCCTGTGATGCAATATCGGACCTGCCAAGCATAGAATGAACCAAATGACCAAACTCATGAAAAAGTGTAACAACATCGTTGTGCCGCAACAAAGAAGGCTGAACAGCAGTTGCTTCAGGAAAATTGCAAATTAAAGCAGAAACAGGCAACAATTCTTTGCCATTGATCAACCGATATTGGCTGATAGGAAAACAAGCAAAGTGCGTATATTTATCTTGTCGAGGATATAGATCAAGGTAAAAACTACCAATCTTCAGTGTATCCTTGTACATATCATAGGCTTTTACTTTGCTGTACCAAACAGGTACATTTTGTACTTCTTTTATGTGAATATTGAATAGTTTTTCGTAAACCTGAAACATGCCTTGAATGGTATTATTCATTTCGAAATAATTCTTCAACTCATCAGTATTCAGCTTGTATCTAGTATCCAACAATTTCTTTTTGTAAAAAGAAAGATCCCAATCATAAATCGTTTCTTCTGCGCTTGGGTTAAATTCCTTTTTTAATTGTTTTAATTCATTTAATTCCAACGTGACATTTGGTGCAAGCCGTTCTGCTAAATCATTCTCAAATTTCCATACAGAAACCGGTGACTGCGCCATTTTATCTACTACTGAGTAAGCTGCATAACTAGAAAACCCTAACTTCTTTGCAAATTGGTCACGATAAAAAAACAAACTGTCCAATACTTTAATATTAGCAGGAAAAGCCCTGTTGTTTTCCTTCATAAACATCTTACGCCTTGTTTCTTCACTCATTGCATTGTTCATGACTTCTACATAGTTCGGACCGTTTATCTGAACGAGGTATTTTCCATTGCTCCTTTTCCATGGTGACTTGGTATTGTCAGGCACGCCATTCAATTCTTGTTCAGTAAATTCGATACTGTCTTTGGACTCAGCTATGTTTCTATCGAACTGAATACCATAATTGATTAACTGCTGATTTAGCACTTGCAATTCCTTCCGTTTTGAAGCATCAAGCTTCATCCCGTTTTTCTCAAAAGCCATCATGGTTTCTCTTAGAAATTTTTTCTGGTTAGGTTTCAATATTCTGGCGAAGGGAGATACTGAATACATTTGCAATGCAGTGTACAATGCTTCGTTTAGGTAAATATTTGATGCATATTCAGCCAATTTTGCGCTACCGTCGTTTGCGGCATTTCGGGCACTGTCGTTTATATAGGTACCGCTGATCAAACCCAATTTAAACGCAACTTCGGTAATATCATAACTGAGTTCATCAAAGGCAGTCAATGTTGCTGCAAAGGTTTTTGCTTTGTTGGTATTTGAAGTAATGTTATAAATTCTTGCATCGGACAGTTTAATAACATCAGCTACAGCTTTTTTAATAGTGGAGGTATTAATTGCATCAAACCTTAATGGTTCGTTGGAACGTACCAATAATGGATTTTGTTCGGAAGCGGTTGGCTGTGCATTTAAAATTGTTGCGAAAAAGAGAAACCCTAGAATAAAGAACTGCCTGATATTAAATGACATGAAGATTAATTTTAACGGTGGCGGTGAAATTAAGGAAACCGTTTAGGAAAGTAAGCTAATATTAGCTTAAAGAAAATAACCCAATATTTAAGAAACTGACTACCTTTTAATTTCGAATTGCTGAAATGAAATTTCATCTAAATGGGTAACCAATACCGAAGCTACTTCAGCTCTTTGCGGTCCTATTTTGCACCATTCTATAAAAAGCTCCAATTGCGCTTCATTTCCTGATGACATTATTTCTACATCTCCTTTCGAAGTATTTCTTACCCAACCGGTAATACCCATTTTCTCAGCTTCTTTTTTAGCTGTCGCCCTGTAAAAGACACCTTGAACTTTTCCTTTTATTAAAATATGTTTAGATGGCATACCAAAGGTTGATTGCAACGAAAAGTGAATGTAAACAAAAATGTCCTCCACTGCTGAAGGACATTTATCTATAAAGGTTTATAAAATCAGTGTAGAGAATCGGTATTAAATTTAAAGCCCCACATTAGTTGTAGCGCCCTACCCCCGTTTTCTGCAAAATTTTTTTGTTTCTTAAGCTCCGTTTCCAATTCCAGAATTCTTGCCTGAAGGTTTCTGAATATTTCAGGTTTTGTATTCTCACATTCATCACAAACGCCGTCTGTCAATAGTTCCTCTGATTTAAAATCGTTGCATTTTGAACAGGCTTTCATACATTGTAGTTTAGCTTAGATATTGGATTGTTAGGCAGCACTTGGCTATTGCTGAGCATCTACCCGGAGATAATAACGGAGATTTCTTTCATTTATTATTTTACAGAAACAGTTTACTTTTAAACAATAAAAGATTTTCATTTCAAAAATTCAACTTATTAATGCAGCAGTTTTACAGAAGCATATTATCCGTATTGATTATTTCTCAAATGAATACCCATGTGCTTTCTCAAAACAGAACGAATCTGGGAAAAGAATATTGGCTCGGATTTTCAACATCAATGTTAGATACAGGCTCAAATGTTCAAAAAGGCGTGCTGTACATTGGTGGTTCCTCTCAAAATGCCATTGTAACCGTTAGTATTGATAGTTCGGGAGTCATTCCTGCTACCTGGTATAAAAAAGTATATAACATTCCTGCCAACAGTTTCGTTACTGCCGAACCTATACCAAGTGGGCCAAAAGGCTCTAACCCCAACTTTGATGCTCGTTTTGGAGGTGAGGATACTTTCAGGCAAAAAGGAATTCACATACAAAGCGACGTTCCGATTGCTGCATTTTTTCATCAATATGGTTCAGCTGCTGCTGATAAGACTATGCTCATTCCTACAAATAACTGGGGCTATGCCTACAGTTCAGTGAATAGTCAGCAAATAGATGCGGCCGGACCCGCTTATAGCTTTGTTTACATTATAGCCAAAGAGAACAACACTAAAGTTGAAATCATCCCTTCCGTACCAACAAGAAAACAAAAGCAAGCAGGCGTTCCGTTCATTGTCGGATTGCAAAAAGGACAGATTTATCAAATATTAAGTCAGACAGATAATGCAGGAAATGG
>JANMZN010000299.1:0-20120 GCA_031383285.1 Segetibacter sp. | reverse complement strand
GAGCCGTCAATGCTACATGTTAGCGCTTCCTATATTCCATTTAATCCAGGAGATACAACTACCACACTTACGGTACTTGCATCAGGGGGCGTTGGCAATTATTCCTATTTCATGTATGATAGTTCAATCTCATATGGTCCTCAATCTAATAACACTTTTATTATAAAACCAGGCACTTATTCTATAGAAGTAACGGATGAAAATTTATGTAAGAAAAAGATAGCCATTGTTGTAGACAGTACAGCATTTAATCCTGCTTTACGTTCTATTACAAATGAAAAAAGGATTAATTCAAAAAAGGATAACGAACTTGAAGTGGTTTCATATCCAAACCCTACAAGATCAGCATTTGGATTAAAAATTATTTCACGCAATTATGATGAAAGTGTAAAGCTCCTTGTTTATGATCAGATTGGATCTAAGGTTTTTCAATCAACATTTCAGGTTAATCAATTGTATCGCTTTGGTGAAAAATTTCCTCCCGGAATTTATTTCGCTCAAATAACAAAAGGTATCCATCATAAAACACTTAAATTAGCGAAAATTAAATAGTCCTAACTATAAGAAAGGATTGTTGAGCAAGTAATTGTATGACTAATCATAGATGGTTTACTTTGGTTCATTTGAGAATCACTATTTCTATATTTTTAATTGCTTTCAATTTAACCATATTGAATGCACAACAAACCAAACCAAATATCATTATAATATTGGCTGATGATCTTGGCTATAAGGCACTTGGTTGCAATGGTGGGAATGTATTAAATACTCCCAATTTAGATACCATGGCAAAATTAGGCATGAGGTTCACTCAATGTCACTCTTCACCTCTATGCTCTCCGTCTAGACACATGTTACTCACTGGCAAATATAATTTTCGCACCTATACAGAATGGGGTGTTTTGAATAAAAACGAAAAGACAATTGCCACATTATTAAGAGACTCAGGTTATGCCACATCATGTTATGGCAAATGGCAATTAGATGGCGGGCCATCAGCTATTAAAAGACTGGGGTTTAATAATTTTTGTGTTTACAATCCCTTTACCCCTGCTGGAGAACCATTGCCAAATAGGTACAAGAACCCTGTTTTATATACAAATAATGGGGAAATTGATAGCAGTTTAACTGCCGGTAAATATGGTGAAGATATTTTTTCGGATTCAATTTTTTCGTTTATTGATCAAAATAAAGGGAACCCCTTCTTTATCTATTACCCAATGACCCTCCCACATTCGCCATATAATCCTACACCAGACGACCCCAATTTTCAAACATGGAATACGGAAGAAAGTGATACCTCTTATTTTTCATCTATGGTAAAATACATGGACAAAAAGGTTGGACAAATAATTCAAAAGGTAAAAAATGCTGGTTTGCAAAACAATACTATCATTTTTTTCACTTCAGATAATGGAAGTGGTGCCACAGTAGTTGATTTTATAGATAATGGTGCATTATCATTAGGAAAAAAGGGTTTGGCGACCGAATCCGGTACATTGGCGCCTATGATTGCGTATTGCCCGACTAAAATTTCTCCTTCAACAATTAATAGTAACCTAATTGATTTTACAGATTTTTTCCCAACCATCGCCAGCCTTTCAAAAGTTAACATTTCAATAATAGATGACACTTTAGATGGAATAAGTTTTTCGCCAAAACTTTTGGGTAACAATGGTATTCCACGAGAATGGATTTTTAATTATTATGATCATCACCCAGGTAATAGCAAAGTTTTGAGATGGGCTCAAACCAAAAAATATAAACTTGTTGACTCTCTCGGCGTTTATTTATTTTACAATTTTCTCAATGATCCAGAACAAACGAATCCGAAGTCAGATAATATTCTTTCTCCTCAGGAAAAACTGGTTAAGCAACAATTGTTAAAGGTATTGAACGGTTATGCGTTGCAAGGCCCGCCAACATTATATAATTCCTGGTTTGAAAATGCAACAGATAGCTCTGTAAAAATTGGATCAACCATTCAAGTAAATAGCGGAGTGATTTCGGAACGGGGCACCTTATGTTATCAAAATGAAAATTTATTTTTACCAGAATTTAATAAAGGGTTTCCTGTTAAAACAAGTGGGCCGTTAACCAATGGTCCTTTTACCGATTATAGATTTGGCCTCAATCCGGAAAATAATTATTTCTATAGAGGATATGCAATAAGCAATAATAAAATTGGAATGAGCCCTGAACGAAACTTTTATACCTTATCAAAGTCTATTGCTTTACCCCCAAAGGAATTAATTGCTACCTCAAGTGAAAATAGCATTAGGCTAGAGTGGGAACCCGCCATATTTCCTAGTACAGGAGCAAGTTTTGGAGGCTATCTTATAATATTCTCTAATGACAATCCTGTTTTTGCAACGCTGCCTGACGGTAAAAGGCCCGAGGATGTTATCCGTAGTGGAAAGATAGGACAACTTATCAATTTTAGTTTACCCGGCGTTTCACCAAGCTTAGCTAATATTTCTCAACTCAAAACAAACACTACTTATTCTATTATCCTAGTGCCTTATACTTGGGATGGGATACATCCTGGAACTTATAATTATCTTGAAAATGGGATATTAAAAATAAATACTAAAACAAAAACAAGGAGTGTAAATATTTTTCCGAATCCAACAAAAGATGAGTTTAACATTGTTGTTAATTTGGATTCAAATGCTCCTATAGGATTTTCAGTAACTAATGGGGTTGGACAAAAAGTTTATGCAGGTTCTGCATCAAACAATAGTAAAATAAGATTTGGTAAAAAATTTCCAAACGGCACCTATTTCGTAACAATCATCCAAGAGAAATACAAGGAGACATTTAAAATTATAAAGGTAGCAAAGTAGATGCCTGGTCTCATTTCATATTTTTTTATGGTGCAATAAAGGATATTGGTAACATTTCTTTGATTACAAAAAGTAAACCTTTCTTGATATCCTTTTAGAAAATATAAATCTTTGAATTGGAAAATCAAATACCCGAAAATAATTTTACCAAACCTATACGTTCTTATAAATCATTGAGCAATTGACCTATTATGCCATGGCAGGATTGTTTTTGCTTGCACTATTTTGTAACATGCTACGCAGCAATGCTTTTGCCCTGGAAAACTGCGACTTACTCGTGCTTTCTGTGATGCCTAATTGGGTTGCTATTTCTTTGTGAGAATAACCTTCTATTGCATACAAATTGAAGACCGTTCTATATCCTTCGCTTAGCGTTTTAGAACTTTTGATCAGATCTTTTTCATACATTTTTTCCAATACACTGTGGTGCTTATCAGCAACTGAATTTTCCAATCCTTCACCAACATCAGTGCTGATTGTTTTCTTACGAATGTGCTCAATGGCTGTATTTACAAATATTCTTCTTACCCAACCATCAAACGAACCCTCGCCTCTAAATCTATGTAGGTTATTAAACAACTTTACAAAACCTTCTTGCAAGATGTCTTCAGCATCCATTTGTTGTTTTGCATATCTAAGGCATATCGCAAACATTTTTGGCGAGAACAAATCATACAATTCTTTTTGGCTTTTCCTTTCTCCTCTTATGCAACTTTCAATTAGAAAATTTTGCTGAGTACAAGTTATGTTCATGATATTGGGTTTTAGGTATTCATGGTCATAACTACATTAGTGCCAACAAAAAATTTATTAAAAATCAATCACTTACGAAGTGATTTACTTCTCAAAACATCCAAACTTGAAAAAGTATTTCCCATCATGGGATTGAAAGGAGAAAAGAAATGCAAATAGCAAAATTGCTTATTATTATAAATGGCTAATGATGCCCAATCCCGAATATTTTCCCAGCGCAATTGAACCAAAAGAGTAGTTAAGGCCACCTGCTACATCCTGGCTAAGCAATAATGGTCCGTCAGCATCCATATAATCCAATTGTGGACTGAAGTTTACAATTGCAGCAGACCCAATGGAACTTTCATTCATACAGCCCATCATTACTTTCAAATCAAGACTTCTAGCTTTACTAATCATTCTTCTTGCCGGGGTAATGCCACTGCACTTGGTCAATTTTATATTGATGCCATGAAAGAAACCGACACATTTTTCTACATCCGCTTCAAAAACGCAGCTTTCGTCTGCTATCAACGGAATGGGCGAATGATTATACAATATCTTCATGCCCTCCCAATTGTCTTTTTTCAATGGCTGTTCTACTAACTCAACGCCCAAATTAGCCAGTTTGGTTATTTTCTCCATTGCCATTTCAGCAGTGTCCCAACCCTCATTGGCATCTACTCTTAAAATGGCATTTGTATGCTTTCTAATTTCTTCTATCATTTCAACATCGCCCTCCACTCCCATTTTGATCTTGTAAACCGGCCATGGTTTTTCTTTGATTTTTTCAACCATCTTTTCCATGGTATCCAAACCAATGGTATAATCTGTGAAAGGCAAATTTTCTGTAAATGCTGTATTCCAAAGCTTGTATAAAGGTATGCCCTTCATCTTGCCCCAAAGATCCCATCCTGCCATGTCAAGTGCGCAAACCAGAAAAGGATTTTTTGGAAACAAGTGATGCAAGTAGTGCCAATAACGTTCCGGATCTGTAAGCGCAAATTTTTCTACAAAAACTTTCTTTGCTTCCAAATCTGCGATCATCTGATCAACTGTAATGTTGTAATAATTGATGGCCGGGGCCTCTCCATAACCTTTGAATGGTCCCAATGCCAACTCAACAAACAATGTTGGTTGATGGGTTTTTGTACCTTTTGAAATGGTGAATGGATATTTAAAAGGAAGCTCATGCTTCCAATATTTTAATTTCAAGGCTAATGGTTTTGCTGCTAAAGATAAAGCCATTGAATGGTTTCTTCAATGGCTTTAGCAAATATTAGTTGAAGGGTCGTTTACCGTCCACTTTGGTTTATGTAATCGATGATTTCATTATTAAACTCCGTTTCCTTTAACAAGTCTTCTAAGCCAATGTGCATTCTATAGCGCCAATAATGCTTGGGATCCGAAGGAATATTGATTCTTTCTTCACTCGGGTTGTCGCGTCGGAGGTTGATGCTCGTACTCATCAGATCTTGCATCTGAAATATGCTCCACATAGCAGGCGAATAAAAATGTTGCATCAATATGATCCTGCTAATCCAAGGCTCACAGAAATATGGTGCAGTACCCCACTGCCCTAGCTCATTGTTAAAGAAGCGTTGTGTAGTGTCTCTACTTTCTTCCCACCAACCACGGATGGTACTCATGTCATGCGTAGATGGTGTAACCACACTCAAATAAGGTGCGTCGTTGGGATGGAAAAATTCCCGCTTCGGATCTTTTGGCATGCGCTGTATCTCCAAACTGAGTATAGCCAAATCCTTCATTACGCCAGGCACACAATCAGGCACCATTCCCAGATCTTCGCCGCAGATCAGCATATTGGTACTTCTCTTTAGTTCAGGCAATTTTTGCATGGCTTCTTTTGCCCAAAAATTATCTTGTCTGCGAAAGAAATAACTAACATACAAATCCTTTAATACCGATTGCGTATGTCCATCCAAATACCTGAACGAAGCTGTTGTTTCCATTGAAATACGGAAATGGTAATGTTGACCATCTGTACCATCAGCAAACAAAATGATGTTACTGATCAGGTCAAACAATCCTTGCTTCAACCTTACGTTTTGATCTGATTGAGCCAGCAAATCAAAATGTTTTTCTACTTTTCTTTGGGTATCGTATTCAGCTTTTAATGTATAGTTTCCGTAGCCGGCATCGTTCAAAAACGTACTTTTTACCAACTCATTGTCCTCGCCAAATAAGTCCCATACTATGGTTTCGTTGATAAATGGCTTACACAATCGGTCGTAATTAAATTGAACGCCTCTTTCTGCAATTTCGTTGATGTGGATGGGTAATGCAGGTACAAAATGCCCCATAATACCTTCTACAGCATCCATTGGAATACTCCAGATGCGGAAAAAGCCGAGTATATGATCTACTCTAAATGCATCAAAATAGTATTTCATTTGGCTAAACCGACGCTTCCACCAGCTAAATCCATCTTCCAGCATCTTCTGCCAATTATAAGTTGGAAAGCCCCAATTCTGTCCTTTGATAGCAAAATCATCGGGAGGTGCACCGGCTTGCATATCCATATTGTACAAGTCGGGTTCTTGCCATGCATCACAACTGTTTCTATAAATTCCTATTGGGATATCTCCTTTTACAATAATGCCATTCTGATGTGCATAAGCAGTAGCTTCTTGTAATTGTAAATGAAGGTGATATTGTACAAAAAAATGAATACTGAGCTCCTCATCTGCCAACATAGGAGATGCAGCCAGCCTATTAATTGTTTCTGAATGATAAACTTGATTGGTTTCCCATTGGTTGAAATCTGAGGTCTTATTTTTTTCGCGGAAATAACAAAAGGCTGCATAAGGAACAAGCCAATGTGCATTCTCCTGAAAATATGCTTCAAAATCGCTGTTTTTAAATGTCTCTTCTTTCTGCGATTTAAAAATCTTGTGGATCAATGCCCACTTAGCAGCCATAACCGCTACATAGTCAACCGCAGGTTTAGCATTTAGTTCTAACCGCTGTTCTTCAATGGCAGCTAACAGACTTTGATGTTGCTTGTTTACAATCCCTGGTAAATGGAGGTAAAGTGGATGCAACGCAAATGCTGAAATAGCTGCATACGGGTAACTGTCTGTATAACTTCCGGTAGCAGTCGTATCATTTACAGGCAATAGTTGTACGAGTTTCATTCCAACACTTTTGGCCCAATCAACCAACAACTTCAGATCTGTAAACTCTCCCACTCCAAAGCTTTTGGCAGTACGCAAACTGAATACAGGAATTGCAACGCCTGCACCTTTATAACCCTTATAAGGAATGCCTGCAAAGCCATCAGACACTATTGTTAACCGGTTAGGAACACCGCCATCGTAAATAGATCGGTTGTTACCGTTTTCGAACTGAATAAACTCTTTAGAAATGGTATTATAGACACCATATTTATAGGAAAAAGGGAAATTTGTTTTTCCCAAATCAATGGAAACTGTATGCCACGGGTTTCCTTTCTTTTGGGAAAGCAACAAAGGATTTGCTGAATTCCACTCACCTAATTGTTCTATGGACCCAATAATACAAACCGCATGTCCTTTTTGAAGAATGGGTGCTTTAACCCTGAACGTGTGGGTGATTTTAGAAGGTACCTTAGCAGTAACTTCTGTAAAATTATCCTTCAACAATACTTCCTGAAAAGGCTCTGTATAAAACGTATTTTCAATGAGCGAAGGCGCATTCCAGGTATCAAGCAATAAAACCTCTTCTGAAGCGCAACCCATAGGTTGAATAACTTTGTCACTACCCCAATCTACAGCAGTAGTGCCGTTGGTACTTACAAGCAGGTAATTGTAAACGATGTCTGAAGTAAGCGCTTCATTTACCTCCAACGTTCCAAACCAATAATCCTCATTAAGATACGTTAATGGAAATGCCTTTGTATAATCTCCGTTGCCTAATAACGAATGATTGCCGGTTACAAAAATGGATTGTCCGAGCGAAGTATGATACCTTACCTGAAAAGCAATACGTTTTAAGTGCTTTGCCGATCCCTCCTTCTCTTTCAATGCGGGCAATTTCTTTTCGCTTGGTGTAGCTTCCAATTTGGTTGTGGCAATGGCTACTTCTTTTTTAGTTGTCGTTTTTTTAACGGGTGCTTTTTTAGCAACAACCAAAGTAGTAGCTGCTTGTTTAGCAGCCACCTTTTTCACTTGCGGTGCTTTTACAGACACCACCGACGCTTTCTTTGTAGCAGCCTTTACGGTTGCTACAACTTCCATCTTCTCTTCTGAAAGTGGTTCTTTCACTTTAGATGTGGTAGTTGGTACTATTAAAGAAGCTACTGCTTTTGTTGCCCCATTGGTATTTAATGGTTTTTCAGCATTTGCTATCTTTTTGTCCATCGAAGTAAGCATTGCATTCTGTGGTTGATTGCCATTCGCAATAGACTTTGCTGCCGGTTTGGTTTCCGGTTTTTTGTTTACTTCAATTTTGGTAGCAGCAGCTACTTTTTTTTCTTTCAAGGGCATAGTAGGGTCGTTAGTCAGTATTAATCAAAATAAATAATGGCGAAAATAGAAAAATCAGCCCAATATGTGTACAAAATACACAAAACAATATTAGGTAGAAAAAAATGAGGCACTTATTTTTGCCAAAATTTAAAGTAAAATGGAAACAACAAAATCTACTGCAAAATACTGGTTATACTTTTTTATATCAATGGTTGCTTTGGTTTTCATGTGTTTATATGCACCAAAATTTTTCTGGGTAGTGCTTCCTTTCAATTGTACCTATTTTGCCAAAGGATTGAATTTATTGTAAGAAAACTGCGTTTTATATAATTAAAAAAGAGGCTGTCTTAAATGGGCAGCCTCTTTTTTAATGTCTGACCAGGTTTTGATGTTTACAACGGCGGTGTTTCTCCTCCTCCGGCTGGATTTTTTTCAAAGAATTGTTTCAATTTTTCATACTTCTCCAAAAAAGCAGAATCGCCTGCATCGGCCCTGAACTTAGTATAGTCATAATCTACTAAGCCGGCCCGGTAGTTGTCGTAGTCGTGTACAATTTTAAAATCGGTCAGTAACCTTAAAACCCTGTTTACTTTGTTTTCGCGGGTATCTGCAAATTTTCGGTCGTTGTAGTCGGCCGCAAACTCGTCCCAATCTACCTGTGGGCTACGCAGGTCGGGCTGAGTGGTTGCAATCATTGGACTTCGGTTATGGGCTGACGGAATTATATCTAGAATTCCAAATCAACTTAAAGTCATTATCTTGAATAAACATCACCGGATAATTGTCGATTCCATTTAGGACTGATTTATTTTTTTGGATACCGTATTTATAATTCTGAGCAACATCATATGTTTTTGGTTCTGTTTTCATAATGAAGGAAGCAGTCAATAATGATAATCCTGCGGTTCCCAAAGTCCAAAACATTCTATATATCATCATAGCAATAACCTAAAAAACATTCTTGATTAAATTAGTTAATATAAGTATCAAAACGTTCCCAAACTTTAAAATTGCTATTCGCAAAATGTGTCCATTGCATTTGCCTAAATCCAATTTTTCCTTCATGAAGAACCTTACTATAAGTCTTCCCATCATTTGTCCAGTCAATTATTTTTCTTTCACCTATATACATCAGTATTCTTCCTCCGCTTTTATAAGCCTTACATTATTCATCGCTGTTGGAATAAGGGGAATTCCATTTTCTCTTTCCTGTAATAGGTCAAATCCTTTATGCTTCCGAAGGTTAGAAGTATCTCTGCCCGGCTGATCTTTGGCATTGGAATAGTATGAAATGTAATAACAATTCGTAGCACCTTTGGTATAATCAATAAATGTGACATCGGTTCATTTTGATAAGTTAGGGGCAAAAATGCTTTCTCCTTTTAGTCCCTTTGCAGTAAAAATAAGCGATACACAAACGAGCATCTGTTTCCAAGTTTTTTGCATCCGGCTCAGCTATAAAATTCTCTGGAAAATCCGTTGGAAACCAAAACACATGATGACCTGATTCGTAAGGTGAAAACATATGCAAAACCCATCTTTGTCGAAATGAATTTTGCCCAGGCCTTCTATGATCCAATCGTTTACATCGCTTTGTTTAGCCAAAGAATTGGCATATAACAATTTGCCCTTCAAATAGTCGTGACCAATTGCTCCCATACTAAATACAATTGCTATTGCAATTGAAAAAAACATGATATCGTATTGGTTATTTTCATTCCAAACTTTGATCGCCTTCATTATTTATCAGCAACACACCTAAAACCCAAATGCTCCAAACCAGAATCAGGGGAGCTTTTCATTCGTGCTGCCACACGATATCCGCTACAATATGATTCATTGCATAAAAAAGATCCCCCTCTCATTACTCTTTTGGCTACCAATGGTTCATCGGGATCGTAACTTTTTGATGGACCTTTTGGATTAACTGACAAATTCAGTTTTGCTATTTCGTCGTAATATTTGTTGTTGTATAAATCAGCACACCATTCCCATACATTACCCGCCATATCATACAAGCCATAACCATTAGGAGCAAATGAACCAATGGGTGCAGCCAATTGAAATCCATCTTTATTCTTGTTATTGTAAGGAAAATCTCCTTGCCAATAATTGCATTTGGTTTCCCCAGAATCTACATTTTCATTTCCCCAGGTATAGATCTCATTTTGCTTTCCTCCTCTTGCTGCATATTCCCATTCTGCTTCGGTAGGCAATCTCTTGCCTGCCCATTTGCAATAGGCATTTGCATCATCCCAACTAATGTGTACTACAGGGAAATTTCCCCTTCCCACAGTATCACTTTCCGGCCCGCTTGGATGTTTCCAGCTAGCACCATGTACCCATCGCCACCATTGGCTATAGTCTTGCAAATTGACAGCCTCCGTTGTCGGAACAAAAACGAGTGAAGCGGCTTTCAATTCTTCATCAGAAGGTTTTGGGGTGTCAAAAGGCAATTGTTTCTTTAAATCCTCCCATTGTACATCTTTCTCAGCTGTAGTAATGTATCCTGTAGCTTTTACAAAACCTGCAAACAGGTTATTGGTAACTTCTGTAACATCTATAAAAAACCCATTTAACTTAACAGCATGTTTTGGGTATTCGTCTTGCCTCCCTTGCTCATTGTCTGCACCCATCATAAAAGTTCCTCCTTCTATCCAAACCATATTGTCTCGATTAATCTTCCCTGAACCAACAGTATCGGATTTTCCTTGCTTAAAACCTGTAAACCTTTTAGGAATATTGGATGTACAACAAGTCTTTGCCTTTGTTGTCTTCTTAATAGTTTTGGATGTTGTCTTTGCTTTATTTTGTGCAACACTAATTGTAGAAGTAATCAGCAATAACAATGCAAAAAAATATTTTAAACTAGTTTTCATTTGATAATATTTATTTTATCTATCTTACCCCAACATCTTTCTAATTCAACTTCCAAGCCGAATTAAATTCTATAATGTCTTGTTTAGACAAATTTATGTTATTAACGCTTAATCTTTTATTTATAGAGTCAATGCCCGCTGCATCTTTAGGAAAAGGAACGTCTATATCGGTATTAACCAACTTATCTATGTCAGCCTTTATATCGATATAAGATGATTGTAAAACTCCTTTTTTTAGAATGGCTTTTTGAACCATTGAAAAATCTTCTTTTACTCTATAAGTAACCGGGTGCATCCGGGAAAATGCAAAACAGATGGAATTAACAAAGACAATATAAATAATTTACAATCCATCAATCATTAGTTAATTTTTAAGCTAAAAAAACAACAGCAAACGTTATAGAAAATTGAAAAAATAATCTCATTTATTTCTTCATTAACCTAACTTAATTGCTCATTATTTATTCTAAGAAATGCGAGAAGAAGTGTACGATAATCAGGCTGGCAACTTACTGACTAATCACACAAAAAACCATGTAATTCTCATTCTGGCAAACTTAGAGATTGTAATAATACTTCCGAAACATGGATTGATATCGAAGCAAAATCTAAATAATTTGAAATTATTTTGGCATTTCAGTAAATTAATAAGCCATCAATCTGTCATTCATTAAATTTTTTCAAAAAATTATAACCCGATAAGGTTACCGGTAACGCTTCCGTCATTCCCGTAACATTGTATCGATTAGCCTTATCGTTTCAAATTATTCTTGCCATGAATAAGCCTGCGACTATAAAAGATATTGCTAAATAATTAAATTTTCAATATCAACTGTTTCTAGAGCATTAAGAAATGCACCGGATGTTAATCCTGAAACAAAGAATGCTGTATTAAAGCTCTCAGAACAGCTAAACTATCAGCCGAACAGGCTGGAGCTTAGCTTGAGATAAAGTCAAACACATACCATTGGTGTCATTGGCCCTTGCTAATATTTCAAGCAAAATTTTATACCATCTGATACTTCCGGAAATGCAAATCATAGTAAATTTATCGCAATCAATTGCCATTTTACCGACATAAACCATGGTTTTTTCAAGGCTTCCAAATCAAGTGTTTTGATAGCGTTATTGTTTCCAAATGTGATTTTAGCAATAGCAATGGTGTATTGTTTAGCTTAAATGATGAGAAGGACAAAAAAGGATATTACATTGTGGAACACTTTATTATTACCGGCAATACCATCACAAATCTTGTGGGTCAATTATTAACCTTTTTTAAAAGTGGAAACGATGAAAGCATTATGGGAATGTCTCTTCTGTTTGCAAATAATAAAATTTCCAATTCAAATGCCGAAGAAAATAATGCGCCATTTATTTCGCTAACCGGAGTCCAAAAGTCTATAATTGAAAACAATACTTTTAGTAACTGCCATGAATCGAAAATGATTATTGAATACAAAGATTTTGTAGGAGCAAGACATATTTTTCATACTAATTTTTCGAAAAAATCAGATACTATAGATGCTAATAAATATGAAATAGCTAAAGAAAATCGCTTTGAATAAATTTAAACATTCATTACTAAACTTTATTATCAACTAACAAACAACAATCACCACTAAAACAAACCGCCTTATGGAACAATCTACTATCTCAATCAAAGACACATCAGCCAATCCTGCACCACTAGGTCTGTTTGGCTTTGGCATGACTACTATCCTATTGAATTTGCACAACGCAGGTTATTTTGAAATGAATGCCATGATCTATGCCATGGGAATATTCTTTGGTGGTATGGCCCAAATTGTAGCAGGTGTAATGGAGTCTAAAAAAAACAACAGCTTTGGGTTTACAGCATTCGTATCGTATGGTTTTTTCTGGCTTACTTTGGTTGGATTATTGGTTCTGCCAAAATTGGGTTGGGCAGCACCTGCTTCTAATGAAGGGATGATTGCTTATTTGGTAATGTGGGGCATTTTCACTGCCATCCTTTTCATAGGCACATTAAGAATAAGCAAGGCTTTGCAATTTGTTTTTGCGACCTTAACAATCCTATTTTTCTTACTGGCCATTGGCGATGCGACAGGTAATGCCGCACTAAAACAGTTTACAGGATATGAAGGGATTGTCTGCGGTGCTTCAGCTATTTACACAGGTGGGGCAATCTTATTGAATGAAATTTATGGCAAAACCATATTGCCATTAGGAATTGTGCCGAAGAAATAAAAACAGAAACTAGATACCTCTCCTAATTGTTTATTTCGAAATAGATCCTATTTCATCAATAAAAGCCTCTGATTATTGGTGCTTTTTTGTTTTCTCAAACATAGTATTATTTTAAGTTAATAATGCCATCCTCAATCCACAAAATAAAAACACCCTGTAAAATTACGAGGTGTTTTCTGTGGGAGCACGACTTGTTCCGATCTTCGAAACGGGTTCGAACCGCGGACCCTTCCGCAAGCATGCGGAATGATCTAAACCAATTTCACTGCTTACTGTTAGAAATAAGTTGCTCAATTCTTTTGCGGCTCTTCCATCTTTTAATTTCAAATTTCCGCTTAATTGCAATTTCTTTTTCTTCATAATTTTCTAGAAGCACAATCTTCCAATCTCCGGTTTTACCTGTAAATCCTTTATGATTACTATTGTGTTTATTTAACCTTGACTCAATATCATCACCTGTATAACCTATGTAATACCCATTTCTAATGAGAGAATATAGAATATAAACTTTGTACATAAACCACAAAATAAAAACACCTCGCAAAATTACGAGGTGTTTTCTGTGGGAGCACACGGGTTCGAACCGCGGACCCTCTGCGTGTAAAGCAGATGCTCTAAACCAACTGAGCTATGCTCCCATTCAAATTCGGAGTGCAAATATAGGAGTCGAATTTATTCTAGCAAAAATTCTTTTGGAAAAAGTAAAAAATAATTAGGCTGATTGATGAACAAGAAACATAAACGTTTAGAAACAGCTTAGAATTGTTAGACTAAAAGTTCTTAAGATGCCTATTTATCTTCTTTGTAGCAAAATAACTGGTAATGCTAACATAACCAAGCATCCCTAAAGATGAAACAGCCAGAAAGACAGCAATAATTTGGATGTAGTTCATAGTTAACGATTTACCTTTTTTTAGAATTTAAAATTAAAGTATCAAATGTTTAAGATTTATGATTATTAATCAACAAGGTGTTAACAACCTAATAAAAACAAGACTCTTAGCTATTTGTTCATTCAACGATTTATGCTTCTTAGTTATTGTATCTTTACCGCAAATTGTCATCCAGTTAATTCTAATCCCATACATTCAAACATCATTTAACATAAAACATTACTAAATTGAAAATCAATTATTGAATTGAAACAATTACAATTCCGCCAAGACCAATTCCCATTAGAGTTTATTGAAAACATTAACAAAATAAATGTTGGCTAAAAGGAAATCGAAAAGCTTCTACGTGCCATTTATTGACATTTTGAAACAATTGTTGGTACAATCTAACAACCCATTCTTTGACTAGTAGAGAAAAAATCTTTGATAATTTATTCTCATGGTATTAATTTTCACAAATCAACCTATTAATCTTTACTCGTTATCTAATAACTTTGCAAAAAACAATCGATGTCAACCTATACCAGAACTTTAGAAGATGTAGAAGTAGATGTTCTAACAGACCTGGAGGATACCTTTCAGATTATAGTTTGGAATGACGAGGTAAACACTTTTGAATGGGTTATTGATACTTTAGTAGATGTTTGCGGGCATTCTGAAGAACAAGCTGAACAATGTGCGTTATTTATTCATAATAAAGGAAAGTATGGTGTAAAAAAAGGTGACTATGAAAAGCTTAAACCTCAATGTGATGCCATAGTTGACCGCGGCATTGGCGCAACTTTAGAAGTACTGGTTTAAATTATCTTCTGATCGAATCTTCCATGTATGTATTACGACCACTCTAAACAAACACATGGGATTGCATATTTTAAATAACAGTTTATGGTTTCCTCCCGTTACAGATGCACTGCCTGATGGACTATTAGCCATTGGCGGTGATTTATCTACTGATCGCTTATTATTGGCCTATAACAATGGAATATTCCCATGGTATGACGGAGAAATGCCTATGTGGTGGTGCCCTAATCCTAGGTTTGTACTTTTTCCAGACGAACTAAAGATCAGCAAAAGCATGCATACCTTTTTGAAGCGTTGCACCTTCACATTCACCATCAATAAGGCATTTGAACAAGTAATTAAAAATTGTAAAGAAACTGAACGTACAGATCAGGATGGTACATGGATTACAGATGCAGTAGAAGCCGCTTACATAGAATTGCATGAAAAAGGATATGCGCACAGTGCCGAAGCATGGATCGATAATAAGCTTGTGGCTGGCATGTATGGCATCCGACTAGGCAACATATTCTTCGGTGAAAGTATGTTTACCCATCAAAGCAACGGTAGTAAATTTGCTTTTATCAAGTATGTTGAACTTTTGAAAAAACAGGGTGTGGCCATTATTGATTGCCAGGTATATACCGAACACCTGGAAAGCCTGGGAGCCCGGATGATTGACCGAAGCGAATTTCTTACCTTCCTAAAATAAAAAACCCTCTGCCGAAGCAAAGGGTTTTTTAAAAACTTTTTGTTACCGTTATTTCACTAGCTTCAGCTCATCTACAATGTGCTTGGCTCCACCTAATTTATCTATACACCATAGTACATACCTTACATCTACATTGATGGTTCTGTTTAGGTCTTTGTCAAATGATAATTTATGGCTCAAAGCCTCATAGTTACCATCGAAAGCCAAACCAATTAATTCGCCATTGCCATTGATAACCGGAGAACCGGAGTTACCGCCGGTAATGTCATTGCTCGAAATAAATCCAACAACAATATCATTCTCTTTTGGATCAATGTATTGACCAAAATCTTTAGCCTTGTACAATTGTATGAACTTGGCAGGAAGATCAAATTCATAATCTCCGGGAACATATTTATCCATCAAACCTTTCATGGTTGTTACATAATCATATTGTACTGCATCCTTAGAACTATAGTTCTTCACCTGACCATAACTTACCCTCATGGTAGAATTAGCATCAGGATACATTTTTTTCACCTTTGCAGGGTCCATTGCCATTATTCCTTTCAGATACAACCTTCCAATTTCATTGTTTTTAGTTGAAAATTCCTGGTACTTAGGAGCATAATTTGCATTGTAATTTTTTGTAAAGGCATTAACGACTTTAAATGCAGGATCGCTGTTAAGGGCTTCAACAGTAGGCTTTGCCTTGAATGCTTCCCACTTGCTGTTGTCCGTAATCATACTATTATCAAATACGTTAGCAGCGTACATTTTAAATGGGCTTGCCTCAATGGAACTATTGTTTGCAAACAGATCTTCATAAAATCCCTTAGGTTGTTGGCTTTTATCAACGTCATTGTAAAACATCATCAATGCTGCTGCAAGAATGTTTTGATCAGCTTTCAGATTATTGTTTAACAAGTAATTCTTTCTGATTGTTTCAGCACCATCCAAAGCCTTCTTTAGATCATCAGGCTTTACATCCGACTTTTTCAATAATGTCTCCAGATTAATAAAGTTATTGGCAGTAGCAATAATTCTTGCTCCATTAATTCCTTCGGTCATGTACATCCTTAATTTGGCATAAGGCTTCCATGCATCGTAGGCTTGCGAACAATCACTCATTAGGTTTTCAAACTCGGCTTTGCCCTTTGCCCAATTAGTAAAATCATCTTCTACTTCTTTTTTCTGACCAAACACATCATACTTCAACAATTGTTTTGTCTCACCATCAAAAAACTTCCAATAGTTAGCTATTGAAGCATATTCAGAAGCAAGCTGAAGTTTAGTGGCATCACTTTTCTTCATTTCTGCAAGCATATACTTTAATCTCATATCCCTCAACCTTACCAAAGATGGATTATTGATGTCCGTTGCAAGCTTGATACCATAAGAAGTCTCATATCGGTTGGTACCACCCGGATATCCGAAGATCATAGCAAAATCACCGTCTTTAATTCCCTTGAGTGAAACAGGAAGAAAGTGCTTTGGAGTCATTGCAACATTTGAAGCATTATAATTTGAAGGCTTACCTTCGGGAGTAGTATAAACTCTGAAAACAGAGAAATCCCCCGTATGGCGGGGCCACTCCCAGTTGTCCGTATCTCCTCCAAATTTACCAATGCTTTCCGGAGGTGTTCCCACCAAACGTACATCTTTGTACACATCATACACATACATGAAAAACTGATTGCCTTTGAACATGCTTGCAACAACAGCCTGCTTAAATTCATCATCGCCTGTTACAGCTTTTGCAAGATTGGATTGTACCCTCGCAAGACGCGTTGCCCTATCGGCACCGGTAAGTACTCCGAGGCTATCATTTACTTGCTTTGTTACATCTTCTATCCTATTCAAAAACTTTACAGATAAGTTTTTTGAAGAAATTTCTTTTGACTTATCAGCTGCCCAAAATCCATCTCTAAGGTAATTATTCTCCACTGAACTTGCGGCAGCGATAGATCCATATCCGCAGTGGTGATTGGTAAATATTAACCCTTGACTACTAACTATCTCTCCGGTACAACCTCCACCAAAAATGATGATTGCATCTTTAAGCGAAGATTTGTTGACACTGTACAATTGATCAACTTTTAACTTCAGTCCTTTTTTAACCATGTCATTATAAACCTGCTGCCCTAGCAATAGTGGCAGCCACATACCTTCATCGGCATAACTCCGAAAAATGGTAAGCGTAAAAGCAATCGCTACAAAAATTTTTTTCATGTACTTTTTAATTTTGAGACACAAACCTATCGTTTTTCAATTACTATTAATCAGATAAACCAATTTTTTATGGCAATTCAAAAGGCTCAATTTTTTATAACATTGCCAGCAAATTGTTGAAGTAATTATTGAAAAGTCTTTCTCTACACAACAAAATCATACAAATCATTCCTTGCATGACTACTATTTTATATAAACTCAATTTAGAACTAATCTATCTAAATAACTGAAAAGCTGCCCATTTCAAACTACAACATATCTACATATAATTATTTATAGTTGATTATTATCAAATTAACCTCCGTTCATCAATTTTCACTAGTATTAGCAAAATGTCACGTTATCTTCGCACCCAATTATTTTTCGAGGCATTTATATGAATAACAAAAGAGTACAGGCATGGGTTCCGTTGATTTTTTCCTTGGTGTTGGTGGCGGGTATGTTTATCGGTTATATGCTAAATGATGGCGAAGCCGGACAGGGGTTTTTCTCTACCAATAAAAAATCTTCTATTCAGCAGGTGATAGACATGATTAACATGAAGTATGTAGATGATGTGCCCGACTCCGTAAACGAAAGTGTAATCAATAATTTTCTTCACAAATTGGACCCGCATTCAGTTTATATTCCTGCAAAGGATATAGAATATTTAAACGACGAATTGCGGGGTAATTTTAGCGGCATTGGAGTAGAATTTCAGATATTTTCTGACACATTGAATGTCTTGAATGTAATTGAAAACGGACCTGCAGAAAAAGCAGGTGTATCAGCGGGTGACAAATTCATTAAAATAAACGATACCACCCAAATAGCAGGCAACAAAATTGATCCTGATAAAATACGTAAACTATTACGCGGCGAAACTGGCAGTGCTGTAAAAGTGTTGGTGCTTAGAGATAAAAAGTTAGTTCCCGTTACCATTACCCGAGGCATAATTCCTGTACCATCGGCTGATGCGGCTTATATGCTCACACCAACGGTTGGTTTCATTCATCTCAACAAGTTTTCAGAAGTCACCTACCCGGAGTTTATGAGGGCATTGGAGAAATTGCAGAAATTAAAAATGAAGGACCTCATTCTTGACCTTAGGGGAAATGGTGGTGGATTACTAAATCAGGCTGTAAATATTGCTGATGAATTTTTGGACGAAAATAAAATGATTGTTTATACACAAGGCAAACACGTTCGCAAATATGAATACGACTGCAAACGCGATGGTCTTTTTGAAACCGGCAAACTTGTAGTACTTATAGATGAAGGATCTGCAAGTGCAAGCGAAGTACTCAGTGGCGCTTTACAAGATTGGGACCGGGCAACAATTGTAGGAAGAAGATCTTTTGGCAAAGGATTGGTACAAGAGCAATTTGAACTGAATGATGGATCAGCACTACGCCTTACCGTAGCAAGGTACTATACGCCACTTGGAAGAAATATTCAAAAATCATATGCCAATGGCTATGATAAATACGAAGACGAAGTATTGGACCGCTTCCACAATGGCGAAGTGATAAAAGGCGACACCACCAAACAGAGCGGCAAACAATACAAAACGCCCAAAGGTCACATCGTATATGGCGGTGGGGGCATTACGCCGGATATATACATCCCATTTGATACGGCAAGTATGGGTAAAGAAGCAACCAAGCTTTATCTTAAAGGCACATTGAGTAATTTTGTTTATACCTGGTATATGCAAAACAAGCAACAATTCTCGGCCTATAAAAAATCGGCTGACTTATATGCCTATAAAGCTGGCGATACAGAATGGAATGCACTAAAATCATTCGCTATAAAAGATTCTGTTGACCTATCAAAAGCCGGTGAAAAAGACAAAGCCAAAATTCTGGAGAGAATACCTGCGATGGTTGCAAGGCAAATATGGCGCTATGAAGGATATTATCAGGTAGCCAACCGAACTGATGAATTTGTGCAAAAGGCATTGGAGGTACTTAGGTAAATAAGGAATAAAAACCTTCCATTTTAATACCACTTATAACTAATAATCGATTTGAAAACCAGTTTAGATTTAAATTTTTTTTCGCAAATTCAATCAGAAGATCTCCACACAACGCTTAAAGTAGCTTTAATTTTTATACCCCATAGATAAGTTCACATCTCCTGTTACTTTCAAATTAACCGAAGCCGTATCATTGGATTTGTTTTGTATAAATAATGCAGTGTTTTTATCAACAATCACAGTTACTTTATCATTAGGCTTCACCACTTGTAAGGAATGTCTGCCACCATCTATAGGCGCTTTATACACTTCTATATCATTCTTAGACACATTTTCCAGCTTAACTTTAAATGCGCCATGCTTATTATTGCCCAATATAAAACTATCGTTGGGTTTAATGGATGTATTGGATGTA
>JANMZN010000296.1:0-3425 GCA_031383285.1 Segetibacter sp. | reverse complement strand
TACATCCAATACATCCATTAAACCCAACGATAGTTTTATATTGGGCAATAATAAGCATGGCGCATTTAAAGTTAAGCTGGAAAATGTGTCTAAGAATGATATAGAAGTGTATAAAGCGCCTATAGATGGTGGCAGACATTCTTTACAAGTGGTGAAACCTAATGATAAAGTAACTGTGAATGTTGACAAAAACACTGCATTATTTATTCAAAACAAATCCAATGATACGGCTTCGGTTAATTTGAAAGTATCAGGTGATGTAAACTTGTCAATGGGGTATAAAAATTAGAACTTTATAGGCTGGAAATTCTTTAAAACTGATTGGATGTATTGGTTCGTCGTTTAATATTCTTTTGCCCAAAAATTTGTTTACTATTGCGGAATACTCCTTATCCTGCGGAAGGTTTTTGCCCAATGCTATTTACAGTTTCCATTCAAGAAGTAACAAGACAATTAATACCCTTAAAAAAATAGAATTGCTAGTGTTTAAAAACCAAATGGATTAAAGAATTTTTTCCTTTCTATTCTTTTATCATTTTTATAGTCTGATTTTCTCCGTTTATTAGTTTAACTTTTAAAAGGAAAACACCGTTTGGTAGATTGGATGTATTTAATTTAGTAATCGTTGAATTTGCTACAATTGTTTGTAGAACCTTTCCAAGTCCGTCAATAATTGTTACTTGCTGAATAATGCTCTTTGCGCTTAGCAATGTATAATTTTTTGTAGGATTAGGATATAATACTACATCCATTTCGTTATATATTTTCACCTTCATTACAGGGCTTAAAATATAACGGTTGTCTAGGTTGATTTGTTTAATGGGTAATACAAGTAGTAGCTTTTTTCCAATACGGGATCTGTAAAAGTATATGCTGCAGGACTAGAAGGAATACTTTTTCTTTCAACAATTCCCGCAATGGAATAAGAACTTCCATTATAACTTCGAAGCACCTCATATCGTTTGGTCTGATCTTCTTTGGCTACTTTCCATTGTACCAAAATGTTGTTTCTCTTTTTTGCTGCGCTCACACTGAGCCAATGTAGCGGCAATGGAGAATTATTTGCTATTACTCCAAACTCAGAAAAACTTGACACTTCTACTTCCAAATAAAATCCATCGCTACCATAGGAGCCTGTATCAACAGGGGTAAGTAAAACACCGGCTGCGGTATTATTGCTTCTGTCGCAATCTTCATTTGAGCCATCATAGTGCAGTACGCGTAAATCGGCTAAAGTTAATAAAGGTTTGTTGAGCGCATTTTTATAGTCATCAAATTCACTATTTAGAAATAATAATTTTATACGAAGGGGGGAAGGAAAATTATTATCACCATAACTAGAAGAAGAAAAATTATAATAGCGGGGCATATAATAAACACCGTTTCCATCTACAGGAATATTAGATGATCCCGGGGGGCTGTGTTTCATTGAAACACTAATCAAGCCTAATTTGACAATTTTAGGGTTAATGGATGCTATTGGTAAACCTATACTATCAATTAAATTAATTGGTTTAATTGTATATCTGTTTCCCGTAGAAGACATCACTCTTAAAGTTCTGCAACTATCGGTATTGTACATGCTAGGACGTGTAATAAGTTTGATAAAATTGACTTCAAGATTTCCTTTTCCTAAGGTTGAAGAATGTCTAATTTCTATGGTTGAGGATGAATTAAGCTTGCCAACGTTTAAATAAGGTAGTGCGTTATTGCAGCATGTGTCATCGTAAATAAGATATCCATTTACATAGATGCTAAAAGAACCATTGTAGGCAGGGATTTGTACTACATAACTTCCCGACTTGAATCCTCTTCGCTTTGTCACAATGGTGAAATTATTGCTATCAATGACGCAACCAGTATAGTTTTGAGCTGATGATGGTGATAAATTGGATGCCCAATCATTAGCTGTTTTTATATTGAGACTATCACTCGTATAATAGCCAAATAAATAAGTATTTGTGATTAAGTTCAAATTAGTTCCAGCGTAGCAATAAATATTCCATCGGTTGTTTCCAAAAACATTTGGGTCAACAGTAATACTTCCAGGAAAAACAGTAATGACATTACTATAATACTTAAAAATACCTTTCTTAACCATACGACGATAGTATTTAGCTTGACTAAAACTACTGTCAGTATATGTAATATTGGTAGCATTGGGAATGTCATTCCATTGCCAGCTATTTGTACTGAATTGCCATTGGTATGTATAAGGAGGTAATAGTTGAGGTGCTGCCAAGCTAGTAAGTTGTACTATTGATCCTCTACAAATTGATGATGTCGGTATTTCTGCAATCTTTCCACCGTTAATAAAAAGCGTATCAATAAAATATAAGTAAACACTACTAGTAGGAGGAGCATCATCGTAAGGGCAAGGATTACCTAACTGTCCCCGGTATTCAACCGAACCGGTTGTATCTTGAGTGGGGGGCTGATATGTTGCTCCAGAATAATTAAATTCATAACCAACCTGTTGCCAATAATTTTGACTTGTTAATCTATCAAAAAAATAAGCTGCATTTCCATCCGTTGAAAATGCTCCTAATGCCCGAATATATGGTGGAGTAGTACCAACTTGTACAGATGCCCAAGAAGAATTATTAGAGAATTGAAGGTATCCGGATTCTAATTTATGGGCTTGTGTTGTAACTACGTTAGAAAATGCCGAGTCATTGGGATTTAATTGATTTTTTACCATTCGTCTGTATCGATAACCAACATTTACACTCATAGGTTGCTTCAAACAAGTATAAACCCAGGCAGTCGAGTCGACACATGGAGAACAACAGCCTGCTAAAGGCTTCCATCCTGTTCCAGAGTCTACCTGCCAAGAATAATTGTAACGATTAGATCCGCCTGTTGGGAAAGAAAAATTATAAATATCTTTTTGGCAATAACTAGATGAACAGTCTTTTAAGCAAGCATGACTATTAGTCACCAAGTAATTATTGGAAAAGCTTATTTGACCTCCTGTTATTTGAGCTTGACTAAATGGTGCAAAATGAATTGAAAGGCAGCATAATATAACGAGTTTAAAATTTGCAAGACGTAAAGGAGTTCGCATTTTTTTACATTTTAATTATTTCTGAAATTAAAAATAGGAAATAATTTAATATGCGTAAAATTTATTGAGATTTATTTTTAATGCATTATTTCTACCCAATCACATAATCGATATTATTTGGATAGAATACGAGTTCAATTATGGAATTTTGAACTTAAATTTCTACCTAATAAATGAGGTGTTTTTCGATGCAAAAACTTAAGTTGGCTGTGCAACCTTTTTTACTTTAGCACCTCCAATGCCTTTTGCACAAATTCATCAGTTCGGTTGGCTACCTGATAATATCCTTCATAGCGCCATATTTGCCTTGCAACCATCGCAGGTATTCTCTCCAGAATTTTGGCTTTGTCTTTTTCAC
>JANMZN010000115.1:0-4737 GCA_031383285.1 Segetibacter sp. | reverse complement strand
GGGTGTTGGCGGAATAGGCGCAGAAAGAGCATTAAACTATGGATTTACAGGGCCCAATCTAAGAGCAGCAGGAGTAGATTATGATGTTCGTGTTCATTCACCTTATTGCAGCTACGGAGATTTTGATTTCACAGTTCCAGTAGGTAAAACAGGAGATGTTTATGACCGTTTTTTGGTCAGAAATGAAGAAATGAAGCAGTCATTAAACATTATTAGGCAGGCATACGAAAAAGTGAAGGCTTTCAAAGGCAAAGACGCTGAAGTATTTCACGCAGATGTTCCTGAATACTTCCTTCCTGAAAAGAAAGATGTATATACTAAAATGGAAGCACTGATTTTTCACTTCAAAATCATCATGGGCGAAGTAGATATTCCTGCAGGGGAAGTTTACCACAGTGTAGAGGGTGGAAATGGAGAAGTTGGATATTATTTGATTAGTGACGGTGGTCGTACGCCATACAGATTACATTTTCGCAGACCGTGCTTTATTTACTATCAGGCATTTACTGAACTAGTAAAAGGAAGCATGCTGAGTGATGCCATCATTTGTATGAGTTCGCTCAATTTGATTGCAGGCGAAATGGATGCTTAACAAACATTAAAAATTAAAAATGAGAATTACTGTAATTTTCATTTTGCATTTAACAAATAAATGATACAGTTTTCAGAAGAAAGTTTACAGAAAGTAAAGGTGATTATCGATCGCTATCCTGAGGGTAAACACAAGAGTGCATTGTTGCCTGTTCTACATTTGGCCCAAGATGAATTTGGCGGATGGTTGGATGTTCCTGTAATGGATTATGTGGCAGAACTTTTAAATATCACACCTATTGAAGTGTATGAAGTGGCTACCTTCTATAGCATGTACAATATGAAACCGGTTGGTAAGTTTTTGTTTGAAGTTTGTCAGACGGGACCTTGTATGGTAAAAGGCTCAGATGATATCATTAAGTATATAAAAATCAAATTGAACATAGGGGTTGGTGAAACAACACCCGACGGATTATTTACATTGAAATTGGTAGAATGCCTCGGTGCATGTGGATATGCACCAATGATGCAGTTGGGAAAACATTATCGTGAACATCTAACTCCGGAAAAAGTAGATGCAATCATAGATGAATGCAGAAGGTTTGCGGCGAAAAATAATTAGTTAATCGGCATAGCAACTGCCATAAATTAGAGTTGACTTGAAAATATATTTTGTCAGCTTATTATTGCTCTTTGTATCGGTTATTTCATTTGCCCAGGCAGATACTGTTTCTTTAAAAGAAGCAGTTGTACAATTAGATCAAGCATTATTACAGAAGGATACAGTTATTTTGCTAGATATTCTTGATCGGAAAGTTAGCTTTGGACATTCAAACGGTTGGACAGAGGGTAAAAAGGATATTATTAGTGACTTAAGCAGTGGATACTTGTATTATGAAAAGTTGGAAACCTTTAATTTGGAGATATCAACAGGAAAAAAATGGGCAAGTGTGAGAATGAAAGTGGGTGCAAAAGGAATAGTTAATAAAAAGTCCTTTGATTTGCAATTATATGTTTTGCAAGTTTGGATAAAGGAGAAAAATAAATGGAAATTAATAGCACGACAGAGTACAAAATTGAACAATTAACATTGTAAAATGAAAAAATAAAAATGTGAAATTATGGTTGGTAGTTTAACAAATTAGCTAACTAAGTTTTTCATTTTTCATTCGATAATAAATGGCGCAGAAATTATTATTAGCAAACGATCACATTGAAGGCATCAGGAATTATGATGCTTACCGCAGGCATGGTGGATACAATGCAGTGGAAAAGGCAATTAAAATGTCTTCTGCTGAAATTGTAGATGAAGTAAAAAAGAGCGGACTTCGTGGCCGTGGTGGAGCAGGTTTTCCTACCGGTTTAAAGTGGAGTTTTTTGGCAAAGCCTGAGGGAGTTCCCCGCTACCTTGTTTGCAATGCAGACGAAAGCGAACCCGGCACCTTTAAAGATAGATATCTGATGGAGTTTCATCCCCATCTTTTATTAGAAGGGTTAATCGTGTCTTCTTTTGCATTGGGCAGCAACCGAACTTATATCTATATCCGCGGTGAATATGCATGGATTGTTGATATCCTGGAACAAGCTATTGCAGAGGCTAATCATCATGGTTGGCTTGGAAAGAATATTAAAGGAACTGGATTTGATTGCCAGATTTATGTACAGCGTGGTGCAGGAGCTTATATCTGCGGAGAAGAGACAGCCTTGATTGAAAGTTTGGAAGGCAAGCGTGGCAACCCAAGAATAAAACCACCTTTCCCTGCCGTTAAGGGTTTATGGGATTGCCCAACTGTGGTCAATAATGTAGAAACCTTAGCAGCTGTCGTTCCCATCATAAACATGGGCGGTGAGGAATATGCAAAATTTGGAGTGGGAAAATCTACAGGCACAAAATTGATGAGTGCTTGTGGCAATATCAACAAGCCCGGCGTGTATGAAATAGACATGACCATCAGCGTAGAAGAATTTATATACAGCGACGAATATTGTGGTGGCATTGCCAATGGGAAGCGGTTAAAAGCTTGCATTCCCGGTGGTTCATCTGTACCGATTTTGCCAGCTAATTTATTGCTTAAAACAGCAAAAGGCGAAACAAGGTTGATGAACTATGAAAGCTTGTCAGATGGAGGTTTTGCTTCAGGTAGTATGATGGGCTCCGGAGGTTTTGAAGTATTGGATGAAGACCAATGTATTGTAAAACACACCTTGACATTGGCCCGTTTTTATCACCATGAAAGTTGCGGACAATGCAGCCCATGTCGTGAAGGAACAGGTTGGATGAAAAGAGTGTTGCATAATCTTGAATTTGGTAATGGTAAGTTGAGTGATATTGATTTATTGTGGGATATCCAAAGCAAAATTGAAGGCAATACCATTTGTCCTTTGGGGGATGCGGCAGCTTGGCCGGTTGCAGCAGCTATCAGGCATTTTAGGGATGAATTTGAATGGCACGTAACAAATGCCGATGAAGCTCAAACAAGGAATTTTGGGTTGGCTGGGTATGCTAAACCTTTGGTAATAGCAACATTATAAAATCAAATTAATGGGACTTGTTTTCGCAAATATTAAACTATCGAACCCTGTTATAAATAATCAGCGGGTATTAGAAACAAGTTGCCTAGTTGATAGTGGTTCAACTTATTTGTGCATTCCGCCCCATGTGGCTTTGCAGTTAGGACTTTCTGAATTGCAAAAAAGAGAGGTGACATTGGCAGATGGTTCTGTGAAGTTGGTACCTTACTCTGGGCCGATTAAAGTGGAGTTTGAGGATAGGCTTTGTTTTGTAGGGGCTATGGTGATGGGAGATCAATGTTTGCTAGGAGCTATACCTATGGAAGATATGGATTTGGTGATTCATCCTAAATTATTGAAACTGTCTGTCAACCCTGCTTCGCCAAATGTGGCGAGTGGGATGGCGAAATAAATTTGATTTTGAACTTTTGAATTAACAATGAACCACATAGAAAACATAGAGATAAAAAACTTTAAATCCATTAAACACGCCTCGATAAAGGATTGTAGGCGGGTAAATGTTTTTATTGGTTATCCTAATGTGGGAAAGAGTAATATTTTGGAGGCGATGAGTTTTCTATCGTTTATTAACAGACCTAGACCAGTAGGTTTAAAAGACTTGGTAAGGGTTGAAAATTTTTCTCAAATTTTTCATTTTTCAAAAGTTGACGATGGTGCTTATGTGAAATTTAATGAAAGGTATGATTTAGCCATTACATACATTGATGAAGCTTCTGCAAGATTGTTCCTTACTGATTCAGGAAGTACCAAAGAGTTCCTTGCATATAATCCAGACGCATATGGAATTATTGTCACAAATGGATCAACTTCTGGTAATCCATTGGGAGATAATAATGATTTCATTAGAAATATTCAGGGTTTAGATAGTTTTTTTGTTAAGCCTTACAAATTCGTTCCGAGCCAAAAATTTTCATATTCACATTCTGTAAAGAATCTAGAGGTGCCTAATGGCTATAATCTAAACGAAGTCATTATAAACAATCCGCTATTACTTTCTGAAATAAGTAAAATAGTTTCAGCTTCGGGTATTAGTTTGGTTGTAGACCAATCAACTAGAGAAATAAGATACAATATTGGCAAATCGCAGGACATACTTTATACTTTGTCAAACACAATGATTGCAGATACTTTGCAAAGGTTAATTTTTCATAAAGCTGCAATTTTAAGTAACAAAGAATCGGTACTTCTTTTTGAAGAACCGGAAGCTCATATGTTTCCGCCTTACATTTCTAAGTTCACTTCTGAAGTTACTTACGATGAAAATGGAAATCAATTTTTTATAGCTACACACAGTCCTTATGTTGTTAACGATTTTACGGAAAATTTGAAAAATGATGAGTTGGCAATATTTACGGTTGGATATGATAAAGAAATAGGCGAAACTTTGATTAGGAAAATGGATGATAAACAAATGCACGAAATGTACCAATACGGGGTAGATATTTTTTTGAACTTGGAAAATTTCTTGCCAAATGCTGAACAGCAATAAGTGTGTTATTCCGGAATGTTACATTGATTCCTGTTTAGTTGAAGTTCTTTTAATCGCAGACAGAGATTATGTAAATCATCACAAAGGAAATGGAAAGGTAGCTTTGGAAATGAGAGATAGATTTAATAACGATTTTTGTATCGGTATTATAGATGAAGATAGAAAACCATTGGATTATTTAAAAT
>JANMZN010000087.1:0-12344 GCA_031383285.1 Segetibacter sp. | reverse complement strand
TTCGTTGGGGTTAGAAGGGTCATTAAAAGTTCTTAGGTGAAAGTTCTTCATTGTGGAATGGAATAGCAGATACTTCTTTTTTAATTCGATGTCTATTGCATAAACACTTCTGTAAGCACCGCCATCTATACTTCTTCTGTCAATCCCTACATATATCCATTTGCCTTTACCTACTATTTGGTCAACATAGTTTTGGCGTGGGTCAACTTCGTAGTCCAGGTAATTGGTTCCGGTAATATATTGTATGCCCAAATTACTTTGTTGTGGATTGAACCACCACACTTGACTTTTATTGTAAGTACCCCCATAAATAAGCGTTGTCGGGTTATTTGCGCTAGGCTTAGGGCCTGCAACAGATATGTAGGGTAATCCAAAATTTTGAGGAAATGCGTAAGCAGTAGCAATAAATAATGTGGGATTATATTCAATTAAATAACCGGGTACATTGCTATTATAAGGTGAATAAGTAGTAAAATAAATGAATCCACCTGGTCCAAAACATGCTTTGCCATCTGTTCCTTCCCAAAGACGATGTCATTATTTGCGTTCTGGTTTCGTTATACACATCTATAGCCCTGTAAGATGATTGTTGACCGGAAGGGTCTAAAAATGCCACCATAATTCTAAAAGCATTTTTGCCTACGCTCCCATCGTTATCACCAATGTCTAAAAACCAAGTAGCTGTTTCAGTAGGTCCCAACTCAGTTTGTATAAGTACTGTAGAAGTTCTGATGTCTGAAAAATTAGGTGTGTTTTTACTATTTCTGATGTATTGAAAATCATTGAAAGTAAAGGTGCGATTGGGTAGCCCCGGACCATATAATTTCACTTTTTGTAAAATTGGTGGATTGGTAAAAGGTGGTTTTCGTTGACTCCATCCATTAACAGGTAGAAGTGAGAGAAAAATCATAGCTGAAAAGAATAGAATAAGACCCCATCGTTTTGTTGAGTTTTGTTGAGTTGAGTTGAGTTTTGTTGAGTTGAGTTGAGTTGAGTTGAGTTGAGTTGAGTTGAGTTGGAAATCATATTAATGATGTTTAAAGCACAAGTTAGGAGTTTGTTTATAAAAAATAAAATAATTTATTTGTTTTAATAGCTATATACCTGTTTGCTATTTATCGATTAATTGTACATTTACTTTACTAGTATAGGATATGTATGATTCTTGAAAACATCCCATAGCGTTTTAATTGTTTTGCTTCTATTTGTTTTGCCATGCCACTTGAGTTACTGTGCCCAAAGCCAAATTTTTTTCTGGATTAACTGCATAGAATTACATGCCACAACCTTTTCCTAATGCTTCGGTTTTATGCGGTCAGCATCTGTATTGGTTTCACGGTCACGGGCATTGTACTTTGTCTTACCAAAATTGTAACTTACCTGAAACCTAATACCACGGCTTTCCCATTTGCGCTTGTAAACATAATCCTGGTTGGCAAACTGAACCGACTGCTGCCAACGCTGTGTATTGAAAATGTCAACAATGGCAAGCCTGAAAGTCATTTTTGTGTCGAGTATAGTCTTCTTAATCCCCAAATCTACACTGCCTAACCATGCTGTTTTGAAAATAGCTTCAGTAGTGGGAGAATTGTACCAACTACTCAACTGAAAAGTCCAGTTTTTTCCAGTCTTAAAATTTTGTTGGATGTAATAGTTCATACCCACCACACGTTGGTTCAATACTCCATCCGGCAAGTTGCCCCGATAATGATTCAAAAAGCCACTTACGTTTATATAACCTGTCCACCATTTGCGCAACTGCATAGGGCTGCTGATGTTTAAATAGGCGTTGTCCAGGCTACCAATGTTGTCTGAAGTGGCAGTAGTTTGCTGCTGTATTTGTTGCGAAATGGTTTGGCTATAATCAACAGTATGGTTGTAACCAAATGCTACATTCAAACGGGATTTATAAGCATATTTTACTTCATAGTTTTGTGTGTATTGAGGACGGAGGTATGGATTTCCTTTCTCGCTGGTATATAGGTCATAAATGGTCTCAAAGGGATTCAATGATTGATAATCGGGGCGGTTTATGCGCCTGCTAAAAGACATGGAAATGGTATTGCTATCATTTGCTTTATAAGTAACAAATAACGATGGAAAAATATTAAGGTATTGTGTATCCGGCTTGTTGATGCGCTTGTTGTGTAAATCGGTTGATTGGCCGTTAATCACAGCATTTTCTAAGCGAAGGCCTACCAGGTATTCAAATTTTTGTAGCCGTTGCCCAAAATTTGCATATCCGGCACTTATTTTTTCGGTGTAGGCAAACGTATTGCTTCGGCCAGTATCCGATATCATTTTGCTATTGACCAATAGCGTAGCGTTGAGGTCATTATCGGTTGAAACCCTAGCTACTTTGGCACCTGTTTCAAATTTCGCACTCCATCTACTGATTGGGTGACTGTAGTCTGCTTTGATTGCATAAATATTTATGCTAGTAGCTACTGCTTGGCGGTTGACGGCAGTTTGATAGGTTTCGTATTTTTTGTTCTGCAACAATGTACTCAGGTTATTGTCATTGTTATTCTTGAAACTAGAATAATCGGCATCTAAATTCAGCACATTGCCTACCGTGTCTTCATATTGGTAGTTTAGGTTGGTATTGAGGCTGCGCGTTTTGAATAAATTATCATTTTGAGTGATCAGCGATGAGTCTATTTCGTTGTTGGTAACAATAGCGGTATTTCCCGGCGTGTTAAAAGGTGTTCGGTTTCCTCTGGCATTTATCAGTAGTCCGAAAGTGTGTTTTTTAGATGCATAAAAATCCATTCCGGTTCGTATGTTGTAGCTGGTATTTTGGTCAATGTCTGTAGTAGTATTGCGGAAAATTTTGGTCATATTACCAACTTGTACCTTTCTTTCTATACTACCCGATGTGTGTTGCAGGTTGTTATCCCCGCTCATATTGCTAAACACATTCACTTTGCCACTGCGGTGGTTGATGTTGAATGCCGCATTGGATCTATAATGTACATTTTGGGTATAGCTAGCGGATACGCTGCCGTTGGTTCCAACTAGTTTTATTTTCTTTAGTCTGATGTTGATTATCCCTGCATTGCCTTGCGCATCATACTTGCCTGAAGGATTGGTAATGAGTTCAATCTTATCAATGGTACCTCCAGGTAAACTTCTTAGAAAATTGGCTAATTCCCGGGTACTTATCTGAATTGGTCGGTTATCTATTAATACAGTAACGCCCGGTTTTCCACTCATTTTGATGATGTCATCGCCTGTTACATTTATTCCCGGAGCTTTTTGCAATATTTCCAGCGCACTACTTCCCATCGCATTGATGTCTGACTGTACATTCATCACTGTTTTGTCGGGTTGCATTTCTATAAAAGGCTTGTTGGCAATTACCACTACTTCTGATAGGCTTGTGGATTTTCCTGGTAGTAAAATGATGTCTTCGGTTTGTGCAGAACCATCTTCATTTTTTACAATCAGGCCTAATATTGCTATTTTTTTTGAAGTAGGAACTTTAAAATAAGTTCTAGGATTGATGGTAATTTCCCAACGATTGTTGCCAACACAAGTAAGTTGGCCGTTTACCACCGGTTGGTTAAAATTTGTTTGCCCATCAGGAGAAAACTCAAAAGCATTGCCTGCCGATGTGCCGGCGCCTGCCCATAAATAAAGTCCTTTGGTTTGTCCAAGAAGTTTTTTCCCTTTTTCGCTTTGCAAGAAATTTAGATTAAATCTGATGTTAATGGTCGTTTCAAAATCAGCATTCAACGGCGTATAAGAAACCAATTGGGCACCTGCGGGTGAAAAGATGGAAAGTGCCATTCCAAGGATAGCCATCCAAAGAAAACAGGATAATCGAGGAAATAAATTTGAGGTTAGCATGACGAAACTTTTTTGATTTGATGAATTGTTTCGACAAAATTGATGTGTAGGCAGCGGCTAGTCGCTTCAAAAGATGATTTGAGGCTAAAGTAATAGGTCTCAAATCATAAAGAGCGTTGCAAATTGTATGAATGCTATGAAAAACAATTGATTGGAAGCATCACAATTGATGCATGTATTCTTTTGGGCTTAAGCCGGTATGCTTTTTAAATGCGCGGTTAAAGGTGGCTTTGGAGTTAAAACCGCAGTCAAGTGCAATGCCAAGCAGGGTTTGATTTTGTTGTTCTCCTGCTTGTAATTTTTGTTTTACAGCTTCCACCCGATGATGGTTGATGAAGTCGTTGAAGTTTAATTGAAACCCTTGGTTAATAACTTTTGAAACAATGGTTGCATTGCTTTTGAGCATTCGGGCTAGTTGGGTTAGTGTAAGTTCCGGATCTTCATATGCTTTTTCTGCAGCTACTTGTTGGAGTATTATTGGCTTCCATTCATCAAGCAGGGTATCGCTTGCTATTTCATCTTCCTTATTCGTCGTTATTTCTATAATCTCCGCATCTTCCATTTCAATTGCGATTTCAGATAGGGCAGACGGCTGTAATAGGTACATGGGACGATCAGTCAGCAAGTTGACTCGAAATGAAAGCCTTGCCCTAACTTCATTGGAATAGCCCGCAATTGCAATATAATAGAATATCAATGCAAATGAAAAATACTGCCACCATGGACCAGTATATTGCATGTTTGCAAATATCGGAAAGTACGATGCAATTGAAAATACAACATTCAACAAAATCATGATTAGAAACGCTGTCAGGAAATTTTTTACCCACTTGAAGAGGAGTGTATCAGCAAAACTAACTACTTGCACTACCATACTTCTGTACAATTGGTAGTACCGAAGCGAAAGCAAGAAATAAACCAACATAGATATCGTTCCGGATATTTGGTACCAATTGTCAAAATCACGATCGGCGCCGTCTGCCAAAAAGTAGTAACGGTGCAGAATTAAATTGTCGGTGATGAACATGATCAAACTGTATAACAAATACAAGATGCCTGGTAATAAATGAAACAAGCCGTTTTTGCCAAATCGGAAAGAAGGATTTAGCAGGCTTTGGACATAAAAAAAAATAATAGGTCCAATAAAATAAAGGTGTTGAAACGGCATGTAAAACAAGAAGTCGCGGTAGGGTTGGGTATCGTACCATCCTCCAAAGCCTAACATCCATGGGGAGATGTATAAAATGCATAGCAATAAAAAAATGCTAAGCCATTTATCCGATTGGCTATCGTTGCGGTAGCCTTTTCTGTATAGCAAAATGGCATAGACCAATCCATGCACAAAAAAGATCAATAGGAGTGAACTATAAAAGCCAAACTCAAAGTGCATGAATGGATAAAGATGTAATATTTAAACAGACTTATTTCTGTCCTTTCAAAAATAATGGTTTTGGAAACAGGTAAAGAAATTTTTTGGTTGAAGGACAGCATGTGAAAGAAATTATTCTTCAAAAGCAATTAATCTCTTATTGCAATAGATTGGAAGTTGTTTTTTTACGAATAATGGTGTTGGGATCAGTGGTCACTATAATGGTTGCATGAACGCATAAACTACTTGTTTGTATAGCTTGGATTGGTTTAATTATGGTACATCAATCATGCTATTTTAAAATGAATTTCGTTGTTTATGATATTGTATGATTTGTGTGGAACTAGAATAGGAGTCATTCTCTAATTGCAAAAAATGAAATTTAGCATAAAAGCGGTAAGACTAAATATTTTATGAAAAACGTTATCTATTTATTGTTTATCAATAAATATTTATTACTTTTGTGAAATAATTTTAAATCATTATCAATTATGTCAAAGAACAAACGCTACATTTTCCAAGGTCTGCAAATCGTTTCGTGGGTCATCTTCGTTGGCCTGTGCATAGAAGCCGGTGCCTTGATTGTAAACTTTATTTTCAGCCTGTTTAAACCTGAAGTTCTCCATAAACTGTACCAAAAGTTGGACTTAAGTGAAATGTATAAAAGGAGTAATTGGGCTTTTTATGGTATGTACAGTTTTGTGATGAGCATTTCAATTTTGAAGGCAGTCTTATTCTATTTTGTTGTCAAACTTGTTAGCCAACTTAATTTATCAAAACCCTTCAACAACGTTGTTTCCAATCTAATAACTCAAATGAGTTACCTCACGCTTGCGATTGGACTTTTAAGTTATGTAGCTCGGGAAACTGCAAAAAATTTACTTCATCGTGGATTTGAAATTGACATGTTAGACCAGTTTTGGGCAGGCAGTCAAGCATTCATTTTGATGGCGGCAGTTATTTATGTTATTGCTGCAATTTTTTCTAAAGGAGTTGAAATTCAAAACGAAAACGATTTAACTGTTTGACCTATGCCAATCATTGTAAACTTAGATGTGATGATGGCGAAGCGGAAAATGTCGCTTAATGAGCTATCAGAAAAAGTAGAATTGACCTTGTCTAATCTTTCTATTTTAAAGACCGGAAAAGCAAAAGCAATTAGGTTTTCCACCTTGGAAGCTATTTGTAATGCATTGGAATGTCAACCGAGTGATATTTTGGAATACAAGAAAAATGAGTAGAAATAAGGTGGACTAAATTCAGTTTTTAAAAAGGTTGGTATTTTTTTTTAAACGATAGGGAAGCTCTACGTTGATAGTTTGGTTTTCCAATGAACTTTTAATTTGGTCCCGGCCTTCAGCATACATTGGTGGATGATTTGAGGCAGGCAGCAACACCAGCATTCGTAAAAAGATGGAAGCATTGAATTGCATCAAAAAATTAAACCTTTAAAGAGCCCCGGAAACCTCTGCCGCCATAGTATGATTGTGCGCCATTGTGATAAACAAAAACATGGCCAAAGCGGAAATCAGCAAAAATGGCTCCACCAAGTTTTCTGATCTCGGATGGTGTTTTTAACCAACTGGAGGTTTTAGAATCGAAGTTGCCTAGCTTTTGCAGTGTGCGATATTCTTCTTCGGTTAATAGCTCAATGCCCAAGTCCGCAGCCATATCCACAGCATTGTTTTTGGGTTTAAATTCTTTTCTTGAATCCAACCCTTCGCGATCATAGCAAATACTTCTTCTGCCATTTGGACTTTCTGCTGCACAGTCATTAAAAATGTATTCACCGGTCGTTTTATCAAAACCAACCACATCCGGTTCTCCACCTGTTTTCTCCATTTCATTGAGCGACCACAGTTTTGCTTTGTTTGCCGGCAGGTTCAATTTGGTTTGAATTGGTTCCCATACCATTCCTTTGTGGCGGTTCATGTTTTGCTCAAAGCGGTCTTGTAATTTGCTGATGAGTTCTGCGCTTTCTTTAAGGAATAAGTTTTTATTATTTTTCATAACGGTTATTAATAGTGTAGGAAATTAGCTATTGTTTATCTATTTTGTTTCTATAACATTGCCTGTTTCTACTAAACCTGATTTTAATTTGGAGTTTCCTTCTACTAAAAATATGTTAGAAAAATAGGAAGGAAACCCTTCGGCAGAATTTTTTATAGAAGTTCTCATTTCAAAATGCAAATGTGGGAAAAACGAACTTCCGGAAACACCAATTGATGCAATTTCCTGTTTTGCTTTCACATTACCCCCAACTTTAATTTTCAAACTAAGCTGTTTTAAATGTCCATAAATACTTATTGCACCGTTTTTGTGTTCAATAGCAATACAGTTACCATATAATTCAAGTGGGTTATTTGAAATTTCGGGTATATCAAATGTTTTATCGTCTTTGTGCTTGTTGGAAGCATATATCACTTTTCCATCGGCAATTGCATAAACTGTTTTTCCTAATCCAAAATAATTTTCGTCGTTATCAGCGCTTCCGTGAAATTGATTGTAAGCACTATCAAGCATAACAAAGTCGTAAGCATAACGCATGAAATTGGTACTTATCCCAAGCTGCTTAATTGGCGCAAATTCGTAATCAAATCTTCTATGATGAGCATAAAAGTCGTGTCCGTCATAAACCAATATTTTACCATTTAATGGAAAGGCATACTTTTCTTTTTGTTCATATTTTTGCGGAGAAATATTTGTCTTTACAATAAATTCCTCTTCTTTATTGTTTGAAAATATCCATTCAAACTCCATTTTTGCGAGAGGTATAGCAAGATTAAATTCCGTAAAAGGGTTAAAAATAAGCTTGGTTTCTAAACCCATAAACTCCCTATTGGGGATTGTCTGAATACTCGGTGCTGTACCATTGTTATCAAGAAAACGAGAATGAATTAAATGGTTTTTTTTGTCATAGATAGAAACGGAAACTTTCGATAATTTTAGGGTATCAGTTGAATTATTCTTAATTAAAAAATCAAAATTAAGGAACTGTTTATTGTCACCTTGTTCTATGTAAATATTTAAAGGCTTAGGTTCTATCGAAATTTTATTCTGACTTAACGAATTAAATCCTAAAAAAAATATCATTGAAACTGTTGTAAGTAGTTTATTCATTTGTTGTCTAAATTGGGTTGTTAGAAAATTACGATTTGTTTAAAGTATCAGCTAGCGAACAGTGCTTTCCCACTTTGGCGGGACAAGTAGTACAGGCAAGGCATTGTTGATTGTCTAGCCCGGAACTGCTCTCAATAAAGATTTAAAAGTACAAGATAAAATCTAAATGCCCTACAGCGTTCCGTCCGCCGGAACCGCTGCTGATCCCGTACGGGACAGCCGATGATAACAACGTTCAGCCAAACTTGAAGTATTACACAGTTCGTGTTATGTGCTCGCCTTTCTCTTTGAGTGCTTGTTATACATGTGCGTTTGCGTTTTGAGTTTCTAAATAAAAAAGTTAGGGATGCTCAACTGTTTTGTATGTGTATTTTATCACTGAACAATTACTTTTTTCTTCTCAACTCTTCCTGTATTATCCTTAATCGTAAGTACATATATGCCAGCTGGTAAATCTTGTACAGGAAAACTTCCACGAATATTATTTACATGAAATCGTTTTAGCAGTTTGCCATCTGCACCAGACAATTCCAAATTCATGGTAACCCTGTTACCGCCATGTAATAATTCATAATTGACTACATCACCAGCAGGATTAGGATATACAACAAAGAAAGTTTTGCTGTTTGAAACTTTGACGCTTACTGTTGACGAGTAAGTAAACCTTCCGTCAATGTCTACTTGTTTTATTCTATAAAAGTTAATGCCTTTGATTGGTTCCCGGTCTAAACCGTTGTAATTGCTTGGTGAAGAGGTATTTCCCCTACTGACAACTGCAAACAAAGCTGTCCAGTGAATGCCATCGGTGCTTCTTTCAATAACAAATGCTGCATTGTTTTTTTCTTGTGCTACTGACCAGTTTAATATTGTTTTTCCATTTTGTAAAATACCGGTAAAGGACAACCACGTAACTGGAAGAACACTGCAGTTGCCAGTGGAGGTAATATTTACAGGAAAAGAAAAACGAACGCTGTCACCATAACCATCATTTGCTGTAAGCGATATGATTGCGGAACCTGTTTGATTGGTGTTGCCAAAATAAGTGATGGTGTAAATGGTGCCAACATTGGTAACAGCAATGTTTGATACCGGAAGCAAACCTGTATTGCTACTGGTTATTTGAAAATGCATAGTATCTGCATCCGTATCTGTAATAGTAAATGTGGTAGAGTCAGTTGTATTTACACAAATATTTTGAGCAGATGGACTGTTGACCAACATCGGGGCCACATTAGGTATCACCTCCAGCAATTGCAGATAAGTAGGCGGGGCTACACAATTTGTATAATTCCAATTGCCTCCTGGTTGAAACAAAGGGATGGGTTCATTATAAACAATGATGGTGGTATCTAATATTGGGTCGTATTCGTAAATATTTAAATAACTGGACTCTGATGTAAAATATATTTTGCCGCCAGAATAAGTAGGAGAACCGAATGCATATTGAGAAATCAGACTTTTCTTTTGTAAAACATTTGTAGTTGGGTTCCATTTAAACAAGCAAGGATAACCAGTAGCATAATTGGCTACGTTAGTAGTTAACCCATAAAATTCATTGCCAACCAATAGCAGATTTCCAGTTGGGTAGGTGCCAATACTATCTGTAAAATCATATCTATTTACCACTACAGTTGTTGCGGTATCCCACTCGTAAATGGTACCTCTTAAAGGTACACTGTAGTCTTTTGAAGGTGTCATTCCATAAAATTTGCCATTATAATAGGTAACACCATTAGTACTTAATTGATCCTGATAATTATTAAAATTACCAACATTGGGGTTCATCGTTGCAACCTCTGTTAAGCTGTTATCGGCAGGATTATATGCATTTATAGCACCGAAATAGGGTATTGACGAAACCTCTGTTGGATTATATAATTTGTTATTAAACAGTACTTGTGTACACCTTGCGTAATTAGCAGAAAGCAAAGACTGATATTGATTAGAAACAGGGTCCCAGGCAAAATAATCGGCCGGGTCGCGCTGGTTAAAATCGGTATTTCCTGCTATTAATTTTCCATAAGTATTGATGCCATAAAATCTGCCGTTGTAATAAGTTAGTGAGCCTTTAGGCCAAATACCAGTTGTAAGTCCATCCAATTGAAACCTTTCTTTATATTGCTGTGTTGTTAAATCCCACTCAAAAATATTTCCTGCATGGCTGTTCCCTCCTTGGTAGGTGAGGCCATATAACTTGTTCCCCACTTTTGTTAATGACCCTTTTGGATAAGAACCATCTGTGGCTTCCATGTTTACTAAGTCTGCTATTTTATTAGAGTCGGGATAAAATTTATACAAAGAACCATAAAGACTTCCCGCCCCTTCCGAAACATTGCCAAGCAAATAATCGCCACTCAATAACAAGGATTCAAAAGGTTGTGTTCCGATTGAAGACCTTTCTATTTCTCAGGCGGCAGCAGTATTACCAAAAAAGGAATACTTACCAACCACTTGATTAGTTGCTGGGTTCCATGTAAAAATACCTCCTGCTGCACTCCAAAAAATATTACCCTTTAAAGTCAATGAACCTAACGGCCCACGGACACCACCATTAAAACCCAAGTCTTTCTTTTTTACAAATGCATTGTTTGCAGAGTTGTATTCAAAAATAACTCCGAAATGTTCGCCAAGCCCTGTGGTTTGATAAATGCCGCCTTCGTATGTTGCGCCATAAAATTTATTATTGTACAAGGTTAAATATCCCATTGGAGAAGCACCGTTGGTTTTATTAAAATCAAATGTTTTTGTCACTACATTGTTTGTGTAATCCCATTGGTATATGGTGCCTGCATCAAACGCACCACCTTTGTTGCACATAGCATATAACTTACCATTATAAGGAGCAAGTTTGCCTATAGGGTTGCTTCCTTTTATGCTATCGAAATCAAACTTTTTTGTATAAACATTGGTAGCCGGGTTCCACTCAAACAAAACGCCTTTGTCATATACCCCGCCGGTATTGGTAAATCCATAAAACATATCGTTTAGCAAGGTTAAGGAGCCGGTGGGGTTTCTGCCAATGGCACTATCCAAATCAATCTTTTTGGTATAGGCATTTGCAGCAATGTCATACTCATAAATAACCCCGTAATTGTTTGCACCGCCTTCGTTGGTTGTGCCGTAGAGTTTGTTGTTGTAAAGCACCATGCCGCCACGTGCATCCTTGCCCTCGCTGCCGGTAAAATTGTAAAGGTCTTTATACATACTTGTAGCAGAATCCCACTCAAACAAAACGCCTGTATTGAAATCTCCCCCTGAAGTGGTGGTTCCGTAATACTTTCCGTTGTTGCCCGTAACCATTTCGCACTTGGGTGTTCTGCTTTTTGCCTTTATCTGAAAATTATAATCATTGGTAAAAGTATGGGTGCTTGGTGTGTAGTGAAAAATAGAACCTTTGGTGTTATAACTGCCATACTGTGTCATACCATACAACAGTGCGGCATGGGGCGATTGGGCTTTGGCAATGCTAAAGCAAATGAGCAAGAGGATGAAAGCTAAGATGTTATTTGTCATTTTTATTTGGGCAATGTACATTAAGTTTATTATGTTTTTTTATGCTGGCATTTAGTCTTTAATAAACTTAGGGTTTGCGTCCTGTATTGGCTACAAGGCTTGGCTATTTTTTGTCATGCTTAAAATTTAACGGAATGTTGCAATAGGGTGGCACATAACTATTTTTTTCCTTTTCTACTAACTATTTATTGTTATCTATCTGTCTTTTTGTATTGTTTAGCCAATTATGAATACAACTAGTTTAATTTTTATTTCAAGACCTTTTTTGTCCCTTTTCTTGCCACCAAAAATTGAATTATAATAGCCTTTTTTATTTTTTATTTCCCAAATAATTCCGTCCTTATTGGTGTTATCACCAATGGGCAGTTTGCCGGTGAGAACACCAATAAGGCTTAAACTCTAAACTCATCCACCGCGGCGGACTAAACTCATAATTCATAATTCCGCCAAAGGCGCAAAGCAATTACTTAAAAATATTCATTTCTTCATT
>JANMZN010000052.1:0-5299 GCA_031383285.1 Segetibacter sp. | reverse complement strand
ATGTTTTCCCAACAGCATAGCGGTTGGTAGTTTTTGCAGTCCATTGCTCATCAGTACTACTGAAGCACTTTGAATGGCAAGGTGAGAAGCTTTGCCCAATGAAATACTAATGGTTGCCTTCGCCAATGCAGGCGCATCGTTGATGCCATCTCCAACCATCACCGTTGGTTGTTCTTTTACCAGCTGTTCTATTTTTTCCAGCTTTTGCTTGGGTGATTGTTCGGCTATCACTTCATCTATTTGTAGCTGTTCTGCAACAAACTTGTTTTTCTCATAGCTGTCGCCACTAAGTAGTATGGTTTTGATATTGTTTTTTCTGCAAAAGCGGATGACCTCAGCAGCTTCCGGCCTTATTTCATCTGCTATATCAATCCACCCAATCAGTTCACTATTTTTTGTTACATACAAATGATGAGAAAGGTCCTGAATATTATTTGCTATTTTAGAAGAACCAATCATGAAAATATTACCTTCTTTGTCTTCGGCTTTCATACCCAATCCTTTCACTTCTTCTATTTTCTTCCATCGGAGGTTGTCTTTAGTTTTCCATGCATCAGCTATGCTTTTTGCTATGGGATGATTGGATGCTTTCTCCAGCGAATAAACCAATGCTTTAAATGAGACTTCTTCCATGCTACTGCTGAATGCAGTAATGGTAAACCGGCCATTCGTAAGCGTACCTGTTTTGTCAAAAACCATTTGCTTAATATTTCTAAACAGCTCCATACTTTTTGTGTCGGTAAACAATATTCCTTCTTTGGCACCCCTGCCCAAACCTACTGCGATGGCTGCCGGTGTCGCCAATCCCATGGCACACGGACAAGCTATAACCAACACTGCTATTGCCCGCATCAATGCTTCCTGAAAACTAGGAACAAGGAAAATATAATTGATCAGAAAAGTCAGCAAGGCTAAACCAATTACAGCAGGAACAAAAATGGCACTTATTTTATCTGCCATCAATTGTACCGGCGGTTTTTGGCCTTGTGCCTGTTTCATCATTTGTACGATGCTGTTCAGCACAGTGTCATTTCCTGTTGCAGATACATAGGCTTTTACTGTTCCATTGGCTACTACACTACCGCCTATCAGCACGTCATTTTGTTTTTTAAAAACAGGGACACTTTCTCCGGTAATAATAGCTTCATTTACTTCAGCTTCTCCACTCAGTATTTTGCAATCCATCGGTACTTGCTCACCTGTTTTTATTAAGATCAGGTCACCGATTTTCAAGTGGCTATTTTCTACAGGAAAAATATTTTCGTTGTGTGCATCATCATAGGCAATCATATTCGCCATTACTTTTTCATGCTTGGTTAGTTCTTTGATGGCTTTTTGTGTACGCTCTACAGAAAGGTCTTCAAGAAAATTACCAAAGAAAACGATGGTGATAATGGAAGCAGCTGTTTCAAAAAATATTTTAGAAGGATCGCCGCTAAACAGTCCGATAAGACTATAGATAAATGCAGAAGCAGCTCCCAAAGCTATCAATACATTCATATTGGGAATGCCTGACCTAATGCTATTAATGGCACTCTTGCCAAAAAATAGCATGCCTACAACAAATACCGGAATGCACAAACCTAATTGCAAATATGGATTGTGCAGTAAATGAAGATCAAGCAACATACCCCAATGCCCAAGCATTAAAAGCACAGTAAAGGGCAGGCAAAACCAAAACTTCTGCATAGTTGTTTTCAAAAACTTTTTGCTGACCTGTACATTCAAATCATCTGTTGAAGCCTTTACTGAATAGCCCAGCGATTCTATAGTTGCTTTTGCTTTGTCGGCATTGTTGTTTTCAGCAGGTATTTCAAACAGTACATCTCCACTGATAGGATTTACTGATATTTGCTGCATACCTTGTTTTTGCAATACTTTAGACACACTCAATGCGCAGTTGCTGCAGGTCATGCCATCCACTTTCCAGTTTACTTTTTCCATTGCTTCACTTTTGTTCATCGTTTGCAAAGTTAATTAAGGTGATAGGGATGTGTCGTTAATTTGCCGGATATCTTTATTACTATGTTGCATATTGACTACAACTAAATCATATTTTGCAATACGTTTGCATATGGAATGGACTTTTTCGCTGGATGAAATAAAAACGGTAGCCGCAGAACTTTACAGCAAATGCGCAGAAACCAAAGTATGGGCGGTGCATGGAGAAATGGGGGCAGGGAAAACTACTTTTATCCATGCCTTGTGCGAAACCTTGGGCGTTTCTTCCACTATATCAAGTCCTACCTACTCAATCATCAATGAATACGTAGATCGTAACAATAATATTATTTACCATATGGATTGGTATCGCCTCAAAGATGAGGAAGAAGCTTTGCAAGCAGGTGTAGAAGATGCCATATTGAGTGATCATTTCTGCCTGATAGAATGGGTAGAAAGGGCGTCGGGTTTGCTGCCTGATCAATGTGTACATCTCTATCTGTCGATAGTGAACGAGCATGTGCGGAATCTTACAGTAAAACCCACTTCCATTTAAATTTTTTTAGCTAGCTTTATCAATTATTCCCTAACCAACTGTAACTATTTTCTTTACATTTTTTAATGTATTAACTGCATGGCCGTAAAACCACTCATCAGCAAAGGATTTTCGTACGAAACTTTAGAAGAAACGCTTGATATTAAGCCAAAAGGTGCTAAACTGCATATTGGCATTCCCAAAGAAACCGCTTTTCAGGAGAACCGGATTGCCTTGACACCCGATGGTGTTGGCGTATTGGTCAGCAATGGTCATGAAGTGATCATAGAATCAACTGCTGGTGCAGGAAGTAAGTACACAGACAAAGATTATAGCGAAGCAGGGGCCAAAATAGATTACGATAGAAAAGAAGTTTTTAAAGCACCAATACTTGTTAAAAGTGCCCCTATTGTAGAAGAAGATTTGTCCTTGATTCAAGACAATCAAACCATCATTTCACCCATTCATCTTTCTGCTATGAAGGGCGAGTATTTGGAAAAAATGATGGAGAAAAAGATCACTGCTTTAAGTTTTGAAAACCTGAAAGATGATAGCGGTACTTATCCAATTGTTCGCAGTATGAGCGAGATAGCAGGCGGTGCAGTCATGCTGATTGCCGGGCAATATTTGGGTAGTTCTAACAATGGTAAAGGCGTTTTGCTGGGAGGAATCAGCGGTATTCCACCTACAAAAGTTATCATCATTGGGGCGGGTGTAGTAGGGGAGTTTGCCACTAGAACAGCGCTTGCCTTAGGGGCTTCTGTTAAGGTTTTTGATAACAATGTTTATCGCCTGAAGCGGCTGCAAAATAACCTGGGCGTAAGGGTATGGACTAGTGTAATAGAGCCTAAGATTATAGCTAAGCAACTAAAAACCTGTGAAGTAGCTGTAGGTGCTGTGAGCAGCGAATTTGGTCGAACGCCCATTATGGTTTCTGAAGATATGGTGGCTGCTATGCGTCCGGGTAGTGTCATCATTGATGTTAGCATTGATAGAGGCGGATGTTTTGAAACCAGCCAGATTACCAGTCACCAAAGGCCAACTTTTATTAAACACGATGTTATTCATTATTGTGTTCCCAATATTCCCAGTGGTTTTGCCCGTACAGCTAGCCAGGCTATTAATAATGTACTCACACCATTATTAATCAGTGTAAGCGACGAGGGTGGAATGGAAGAGATGGTATGGCACAATTTTAACCTGCGCAATGGCATTTACATGTTCAAAGGGCACATGACCGACATATACCTTAGCCAACGATTCGATTTGAAATATACAGACCTCAACCTACTTATAGCAAGCAGAAGATAATAGCATGCCTGTTATTCCACCATACCTTGTAGCCGGAGATACCATTGGTTTAATTTGCCCTTCCGGTTATATGCCTGCAGAAAAGGTAGAAACCTGCTACCAAACTTTACAAGCCTGGGGTTTTAAGGTAAAATTGGGTACCACAATCGGCCACCAGTTTCATTACTTTTCAGGCACCGACGAGCGGCGAATGAACGACCTGCAGGACATGCTGGATGATGTTGAAGTGAAGGCTGTTTTATGTGCAAGAGGTGGCTATGGATTATCCAGAATCATAGACAAGGTACATTTTAAGCAATTCAAAAAAAAGCCAAAGTGGGTTATTGGCTATAGCGATATTACCCTACTGCTCAGTCATATTTACACCCTTTATGGTATATGCACTATACATGCTCCTATGGCAGCAGCTTTTAACGATGGTGAATACAATAATGAGTATGTATTATCTTTAAAAAATGCTTTATTGGGTTTCAAAACAGATTTCGTTTGTGGTATTCATTACCTGAACAAAATAGGACTTAGCGAAGGAAAATTGGTAGGAGGCAACCTCGCTTTGCTGGCACATGCTACCGGTACTGCATCGCAGCTAAAAACAAAGCGAAGAATACTTTTTATAGAAGATGTGGGTGAATACACTTATACAGTTGACCGCATGATGCAACAACTAAAAAGAAGTGGACAGCTAGACCATCTCGCGGGGTTAATTGTAGGCGGGTTTACCGATATGAAAGATACCACCCTCCCTTTCGGAAAAAATGTATATGAAGCCATTCACGATGTGGTGAAGGAATATGATTATCCGGTTTGCTTCGGTTTTCCCGTGGGGCATCAGAAAGAGAATTTTGCTTTGAAGGTGGGGGTGGGTTATCAATTAGGGGTTAAAGAAAAAATGGTAACCTTAAAAGAATTAGGTTGAATAATATTTTCTAGGGTTAGGTGCCCAAAGTTTTGTCATTTATACCCGAGGTAGAGTCTTCGCAATCGGAAATTGAAATCGTGCATAGATGGTTGTGAGAATACAACCCTCGACAATGAGGACACACCCGTTCGCAATGAGGACTCAACTATCGGCAATCAAGTTTTGTTTCGCCCAAGGTTGTGTCCGCACAACCTTGAACACTATCTTGTTAGCCGATGATTGTAAAGTTACTACCCTTAGTACCTTACCAAAATAAGCGCACTTTTCCCAATCATCCCGCCCCAAAAAAAATCAAGGATATCAATAGCAAGTTTGGCTTGCAAAACCACCAATTCAGGCTTAACCCATCCATTTTCCCCTTTTTTCCATTTTCTTTGTAGCATGAAGCTGTTCTTTATCCGCCTTAGCAAGTCGTTGTTTATTAAGTTGCAACTACACCGAATCTTTGGTCCTTTCTCTACATTGTTACTCAACATAGTTTACCTCAGCAAATTTTCTAAATGGGCAAACCAGCAAAAGCATGTGGCATACAACGACTTTTTTGGCAAGTGGGACTACACCAAGCGGTATCCCATGTACAAATGGGTCATAGA
>JANMZN010000284.1:0-17129 GCA_031383285.1 Segetibacter sp. | reverse complement strand
CCGATGGCACCATAAGGGCCGGCACCAACAAATATTTTACCAATTACAATGGGTATTTTAGCTACCAACTGAAGCGGCATTTCTATATACATCGGTCCGGATGTTCCTTGTACGTAAACGGCATCTCCCGGTTTTCCAAATTCTACTTTGGAGCCTTTTCCGGTGTATAGTAAGCCTCCCTGAAAAGACAATATACTTGCCAATGGCAAATCTACCAGTACGCCAAAATGAAAACTGGACAATGTATTTGCTTTGTCAACACTGCCATCTTCAGTAATAGAAATATTGGAAAAATTAGCACCTGCCTTTAGTTGCATGGCACTTCTATTTTTGCTCACTCTTCCCTGTGCCACAAGCACTCCCGAAAAAAGGATACAGATAACTGTGGAGAAACAATTCTTATTCATTTCTTGCTATTTGGGTGTAAATTACAGATACTATGCCAATGAAGTATAAAGTATGGGATGTATAAAATCTTAAAGTTTCTGTAGTAAATTTGCAAATGATGATTGGTAAAAAAACATTGGTGCTTGGTGCTTCTAAAAATCCTTCCCGATATAGTTATTTAGCTATTAATAAATTGGTAGCCAATCATCATCCTGTAGTAGCCGTGGGTTTAAAGGAAGGAAATGTTGCAAGCATCGACATTGTAAAAGGTCAGCCTGTATTAGAAGATATCGATACGGTGACTTTGTACCTAAACCCAACAAATCAGCAACCTTACTACGATTACATCTTTGCCCTCAATCCAAAACGGATCATTTTTAATCCGGGGACAGAAAACGAAGAACTGGAAATGTTGGCTCAGCAACATGGAATACAAACGATGGAAGCATGTACCCTTGTATTACTGAGCATTGGCCAGTATTAGTAGCTTTTTTAAATCTCTTCCAACTTAAATGTTTCCTTCACTCTAATGCCTCTTTCTGTCATTTGCAATGTGCAGCATTCAATTTTGGGATCGTGCTCAAAAAAGAGAATATAGTCGTGCTCGAGTGCTTCGTTGAGTAAGGCTTTCTTTTCGTGTAATGTCGTCAATGGAAACATATCATAACCCATTACGTAAGGCAAAGGCATGTGTGCAGCAGAAGCCAAAAGATCAGCCATAAAAACGACTGTTCTTCCTTTGTACTGAATACAAGGCAGCATCATGGCATCTGTATGCCCATAGGCAAATTTTATAGTGATGCCTTCTGCAAATGAAACATTCTCTTTTACTTCTACAAACTTCAACTTTCCGCTTGCTTGCAGCGGTAAAATATTATCTTTTAAAAAAGAAGCTTTCTCTCTTTCGTTGGGTTCTGTTGCCCATTTCCAATGCCTTTCATTGCACCAAAAGGTAGCATTTTTAAATGCAGGAATCAATTGGTCTCCAACCCTGTCTATGCTGCCTCCGCAGTGGTCAAAATGCAGGTGCGTATGAAACACATCTGTGATGTCGTCACTTTTATAACCGACCTTAGCTAATGTGCTATCCAAGGTATCGTTTCCGTGCATGAAATAGTAACTAAAAAACTTTGCATCCTGTTTATTTCCCATACCGGTATCTACTAAAATTCTCCTATCGCCTGTGTCAATGAGCATACACCTCAAAGCCCATGTACACATATTGTTTTCATCAGCAGGGTTCAGTTTGTTCCAGATACTTTTTGGCACTACACCAAACATGGCACCTCCATCTAGTTTAAAATAGCCGGCATTTATGCTAAATAATTTCATGTTGTAACTACATTTTGTTTTTTCATTTTAACAAACATCAATAAGACCAAACCAATAACAAAAAATACCATGAGCGCTAAAACTGAATTGCGCATACCACCCAAAAATTCAGCTACATAACCAAACGAAAGAGTGCCAATTACGGTGCCCATTTTATCGCAAACATCATAAAAACTAAAATAAGAAGCGGTATCTTTTGTTTGTGGCAATAATTTAGAATAGGTTGAACGCGACAATGATTGAATGCCACCCATTACCATTCCTACAAAAAATGCCAGCAGAAAAAATTGGTTGATGGTCTTGGTCAGGTAGGCAAAAATACAAATGCCAATCCATATGGTTATGATGATGCCGAGCGTTAATATATTGTTTGTTTTTTGTGATAATCTTGAAAATAAAGTTGCACCAAGAATGGCAACTACTTGAATGATGAGAACAGTAATAATAAGTTGGGAAGATTCCATCTTTAATTCATCCGATGCGAAATAAGTGGCGAGATACATGACTGTTTGTACGCCCATGTTGTAAAAGAAAAAACTTCGCAAAAACTTCTTAAGTTCAGGAAAGTGGCCAAGTTGTGTCCATACTTTTTTTAGTTCGTAAAACCCATTGGCGAATATATTGTGTTCAGACTTTTGTTCAGACGCTTTTGAAGGAGGCAATCTGTTGAATGTTATTTGAGCAAACCCCATCCACCATAGCCCAACAGCCAAAAAGGAACTCCTTACAGGGTAAGAACCCAAGCCAAGATTCATAGAGTCATTTGACATAATTACAGCAAGGCAAACTATCATTAGCAATACGCTTCCCAAATAGCCCATAGCAAAACCTTTGGCACTTATTTTATCCTGGTCTGCTTCGGCCGCTATCTCAGGCAGATAGGCATTGTAAAATACAATACTGCCGCAATAACCAATAGAGGCAATAATAGAGCAAATGATCCCCAGTTCAATATTGTCTTTTGTGAAAAAAAACATGGCCATACAGGCAATGGATCCGAGGTAACAGAAGAATTGCATGAATGCTTTTTTGTTGCCTTTATAATCTGCTATAGAGGAAAGCACCGGTGACAGCATAGCAATTAGCAAAAACGAAAAGGAAATGGCATACGAGGCAAGGGATGATCTTTCATACGTTCTTCCAAAAAATTCAACTTGCGGCGGCGCTATGGCAGTATAGTATGCAGGAAAAATAGCAGAAGTAATGATGAGTGAATAGGCACTGTTAGCCCAATCATACATAGCCCATCCGTTTACAACTTTCTTTGACGCAGTTTGCATGAAGTTTGGTTTATGGCTTTAAAGATAGGAAAGGAGCGCATCAATCATAAAAAAACTAAACGGCCGCTTAATTCATATGGCCGGAAAAAATCATCAACAATAAGATAACGCCGACTGCTATCCTGTACACGCCAAACAATTTAAATCCATATTTCTGTAGAAAGGTGATAAAGAACTTTATCGCAAGAAGGGCTACAATAAAGGCAACTACATTGCCAACACCCAATAGCATAAGATTATTTTTATCTGCCAACACTTCAGGATGTTCTTTGTAAGTTTTCAGCAATTTATAACCGGTAGCAGCAGCCATGGTAGGCACTGCTAAAAAGAATGAAAACTCAGCAGCTAACCTCCTGGTTAAACCCTGCTGCATACCACCTATAATAGACGCAGCACTTCTGCTTACACCGGGTATCATTGCTATGCATTGCCATAGGCCAATCATAAAACCTTTTCCATAACTAATTCGTGGCTCTGTATCAATTGTCGGATTTTTAAAAAACTTGTCAATGACCAATAAGACTATTCCACCAATCAGCAGCGATACAGCTACGGTTGTAGGGCTGTCTAGTAGTTGGTCTATATAGTCGTCAAGCAAAAAACCGATACCAAGAGCAGGAATAACCGCAACCATTAACTTTAGATAAAATTGCCATTTTTTAAAGTCAAAAAACTTTTTCCAGTACAATACCACTACACTTAGAATAGCACCCAATTGGATGGCAATGGTGAACAGTTTTGTAAATTCATCATTTTTTGTCATATCCAGCAACCGCTCTGTAATAATCATATGACCGGTAGAAGAAATGGGCAGAAATTCGGTTATGCCTTCTACAATGGCTATGATAATGCTTTCTGTAATTGTCATAATTGATAGATGGATAGTCTACATAAAAAAAGCGATGACCTTCATCGCTAAACCGTTTGTTAAGTATTTTATTATTGCGCTTTTGGCTTTTTGAAGATGGCAAAAATCTCAATTACAAAACCAAGCATAATTAATATAGGGGCAATAGTAATCCTTGTGGTACTATACACAAGGTCTTTATCAAATTGGTTTATATCTTGATTTTTGCCTCCACTCATCAGAATCATCCCAAGTGCAATAACTGCTGCACCCACTCCCATCCATATATAATTATCCTTTTCAAACAGCGGCAATTTCATCTTATCCTGCATGGCAGATTCTTTAGTCGCAAGTTTTGATGCAGTTTTTTGTACAGACATTATTTTATTTTTAGTGGTGCAAATTAATGTTTTTTGTTTGACGTGGATCGTAAAATGAAGCGGTAACTTCCTAAGTTAATTTTATATGCTAATAAAGATCATCCAAACTCATTTTCAAATATTTGATAACACTTCTATATGTGCTATACAAAGAAATGATTACTCCAATGGCAATCATTCCGCCAAATAGCATGAGTGTAAGTTCGGTGTTGCGGATAGTAGCCAATTGTGGAAATTGTCTCTCTGCCCATTGGATGAGAATAAATAGCAATAAAATAGCAATTGCTGCACTGATTAGCCCATTAATTACTGCCCTTATACCCATTGGTTTTGCAATAAATCCTCGGGTAGCACCAACCATCTGCATCGTTTTTATCAAAAATCTATTGCTGAACATAGCCAAACGGATGGTATTATCAATACTCACAATTACTATGGTACATAATAACACAGTCACTACAAGGAAAATAAGACCTAGTTTACTTGTTCGTTCATTCAAGCTATTGACCAGCATTTTCGGATACTGCAATTCATCTAGCTGATTGCCCCATTTGGCGACGATTTCAGCTGATATTTTATTAAGGCTATCCTGATTTACATAAGCCGATCTCGCATGAAAATCAATGCTTTCGGGCAGTGGATTGTCTTCACCGAGTATTTTGCTCCAGTCCTCATTACCACCATCTTGACTCCAGATTTTGGTAGCGGCCGTTTTGTCTGTGTATTGTACATCTACAGCATAAGGTTGAGCAGCTATATATTCTCTTATAACATTGATAGTATCTTTATTTTTAGTCCGTAAATAAGCACTTATTCTAATGTCTTCTTTGAAAGAACTCCCAGCGGCATTAAAGTTCAAGAATACCCAACCCAAAATGCCCATAATGAGCAATACTAATGCGACACCTACAATGGTGTATATATAGCTGGGTTTACTCCTTTTACTTGATGCTTTCCCGAATTGCGCCATTTGTTATAGGTTTATCTGATGCGTTGCAAATGTAATGGTTTGCAGTCTAAAGCCTTACTTTTGCGTCATTGTGACGATTGCAACCGGAGCGAAAATTACATACTTAAGCTATCAATGCAGTTAAAAAAGTGTTAGTGTTAATATCGTTAACCGGCATTTGTGATTTGTACAATTATTAAGGTCTGTCAAAAGAAGTAAAAAAGGAGAGCGCATTTGCTCTTTTTAGAATTATAAAATCTTTTCGGACAACATCAAAAACCAGAAACCAGAATTGAAAAATGGAATACAACTTTAGGGCAATAGAAAGAAAGTGGCAGCAAAACTGGAAAGAAAGCGGCATATACAAAGTTTCAAACAATAGTGAAAAGCCGAAGTACTATGTGTTGGACATGTTTCCTTACCCAAGTGGGGCAGGTTTGCATGTAGGACATCCACTTGGTTATATTGCCAGCGATATTTATTCAAGATACAAAAGGCTTAAAGGCTTCAATGTATTGCATCCAATGGGCTTTGATAGCTTTGGATTGCCGGCGGAACAGTATGCGTTAGAAACAGGGCAACATCCTACAGTTACAACAGAAAAAAACATTGCTCGCTATATTGATCAGCTAAATAATATAGGATTCTGCTACGATTGGAGCCGCGAAGTACGAACCAGCGATTCTTCTTATTACAAATGGACCCAATGGATATTTCTTCAGCTTTTTGACTCATGGTACAATCGTACGAGCAAAAAGACAGCTAGGATATCTGAACTGATAAGCATATTTGATTCTGAAGGAAATGAAAAGTATGCTTGTCCAGGAGATAAAACGGTAAACTTTTCAGCAACTGACTGGAAATCTTATGATACAAAGCAGCAACAAGATATCCTGATGCAATATCGAATTGCTTTCAATGCATTCGGAGAAGTAAACTGGTGCGAAGCATTGGGAACGGTATTGGCAAATGATGAAGTAGTAAACGGGTTGAGCGAAAGAGGCGGACATCCGGTAGTAAAAAAGAAAATGCGCCAATGGTATCTGCGCATTACAGATTATGCCGACCGGTTATTAGAAGGGTTAGAGACGGTTGACTTTAGCGATAGCATGAAGGAAATGCAAAAGAACTGGATTGGAAAAAGCCAGGGAGCGGAGATATTATTCCCCCTCACCCCTGCCTCTCCCCACGTGGGAGAGGGGATTGGTGAGCAGGCAACAACTGATAAGGAAGCTTACAATAAAACTAAAGAAGAGAGAAAAGAACAGAATTCTCCTGGAATTGGATATGCAGTTTATGATGTTTCTAGTGGAATGAATTTTGAGAATGCCAGACAAATGCGGAGAGAGCCAACAGAAGGGGAAGCTGTTTTATGGAATGCTTTGCGTGGAAAATCTATTGGATATAAATTCAGGAGGCAACACCCAATTGAAAATTTTATTGTAGATTTTGTTTGCTTGGATGCATGGGTAATAGTAGAGGTAGATGGTGGTTATCATACAACAGAGGAGCAAAAGATGAAGGATAAAGAACGGAATGCATCTCTATCAGCTTTGGGTTTTCTTACCTTACGATTTACAAATGAACAAGTTTTTCAAAAACTTGATGATGTTGTTTTGAAAATAAAGCAAACAGTAGATGAAATAAAAGTAAGAGCAGGAGAAAAAAGAACTGCTGCCAAAATCTCCTCTCCCTCACAGGGAGAGGCAGGGGTGAGGGTCTACACCACCCGCCCCGACACCATTTTCGGTGTTGATTTTATGGTAGTGGCGCCTGAACATCCATTGGTTGAGCAAATAACAACGGCAGAACAAAAAGATGAAATAGAAAAATACCTGGTTTATGTAAAAAGCCGCAGCGAAAGAGAGCGGATGGCTGAAGTAAAACAAATCACCGGTGCATTTACCGGAGCCTATGCTGTTAATCCTTTTGATGGAAGAGAAATACCTATTTGGATATCAGAATATGTGCTGGCGGGTTATGGTACCGGCGCTATTATGGCAGTGCCATGCGGCGATCAACGAGATTTTGCTTTTGCCAGGCATTTTAATATACCCATTACCAACATCATAGGTGATGCTTTCAATGGCGAAGAAGCCAACCCAACCAAAGATGCCATTCTGCAAAACAGCGATTTTATCAATGGGATGGTCATGCGTGATGCTATAGGAGTAGTAATAGATAAGTTGGAGGCAATGGGCATAGGCAAACGTCAGGTTAATTATAAAATGAGAGACGCAGGTTTTAGTCGTCAACGGTATTGGGGAGAACCCTTTCCTATTACCTATAAAGATGGAGTGGCTGAAGCATTAAGTGAAACTGAATTGCCTGTTGAACTTCCTTATGTAGAAAAATATGGTCCGGGGCCGGAAGGTGAAGGTCCGTTGGCTAATCTTCCTGATTGGTTTTCGCTTACAGATGGCTCAAGGCGTGAGACAAATACGATGCCCGGATATGCAGGATCTTCATGGTACTTTTTAAGGTATATGGATCCAAATAACGAACGAGAATTTGTAAGTAAAAAAGCTGCCGATTATTGGAATCAGGTTGACTTGTACATTGGCGGAACAGAACATGCTGTTGGCCATTTGTTATACAGCCGTATGTGGACCAAATGCCTGTACGATTTGGGCTTTATCAACCACGATGAACCTTTTAAGAAATTGTTGAATCAGGGGATGATACAAGGGAGCAGCAGGTTTGTTTATCGAAAGAAAGGAACCATCAATTTTATTTCATCAGGTTTGAAAAATCAATATGAAGTTGATGCTTTACATGTAGATGTTTCAATAGTAGATGGACTTGAACTCGATATTGAAGCTTTCAAAAAAACCCGCCCTGAATTTGCCAATGCTGTATTTATTTTAGAAGATGGTAAATACATCTGCGGAGCTGAGGTGGAAAAAATGTCCAAATCAAAATACAATGTTGTAAACCCTGATGAAATTGTAGAGAAATTTGGTGCCGACACTTTCCGTATGTATGAAATGTTCTTAGGTCCGGTAGAGCAAAGCAAGCCATGGGATACGAAGGGAATAGAGGGTGTGCATCGTTTTCTGCGCAAGTTTTGGCGGTTGTATGTAGATGAGGAAAAAGGATCAATCATAACAAACAACCCGGCCACTCCCGAAGAGTTAAAAGTACTCCACCGCACCATCAAAAAAATAGAAGACGACACAGAGCGATTTAGCTTTAATACGGCCGTCAGTGCGTTCATGGTTTGTGTAAATGAACTGAACGATTTGAAATGCCATAAGCGTGAAATATTGGAACCTTTGGTCATTTTATTGACACCTTATGCTCCGCACATTTCCGAAGAACTATTCCAACTACTTAAAGCCTCAACTGCGGAGAGGTTGATGGGGTCTGTTCTAGATGCAACCTTCCCTACACTCGAAGAAAAATACCTTATCGAAAGTTCAAAGGAATACCCCATCAGTATCAATGGAAAAGTACGGGCTAATATCAACATCTCATTAGACGCGGATCAGGCAGCAGTAGAGCAAATTGTTTTAGCGAGTGAAATAATAAATAAATGGCTCGATGGAAAGCCGCCTAAAAAGATCATTTTTGTAAAAGGAAAGATGATTAATGTGGTGGTATAATAATTATGAGTTTTGAATTGAGAATTATGGTTAAGCATTTGGAGTGTTTATTATAAGTTTCATATTGCATGATTGATATTTTAAACCCATAACCCTTATTCATCATAAACCATCCGTCACCAAATCATACATCATACATTACACATGGATTTTTCTCCCCTACATAACGTACTTGCCAAGCATGCCGGAAGTTATTTTCCTGTTGTTAAGTTTGATGAGCAAAACGACAAGTTGTTGAAAATGGATTTTACTGCTTCCAATACAGCACTTACTGATGAGATTCTGGCCGATACAGATTTATTTTCTGCCTTCATTTCAAAACAGTTGGGTAATACTTATCGTTACGGTATAGGAGGTTATGCAGAGCACCGAACAATCTATTCAAGAAGTAAACATTTTGATGGAGATGAAGAACCACGCCGGTTGCATTTAGGTATAGATATTTGGGGTCCCGCAGGTACGCCTGTTTTTGCGCCGTTAGGGGGCTATGTTCATAGTTTTGCTTTCAATGATCATTATGGAGATTATGGGGCAACGATCATATTGCATCATCAAATTGAAAGCATTTCATTTAATACGCTTTACGGGCATTTAAGTGTAAAAGATCTGGAAGGATTGCAAGAAGGTGACTACATCAATCGAGAAAATGAATTTGCTCATTTTGGTGAACCGAGTGATAACGGTCATTGGCCGCCACATCTTCATTTCCAGATTGTAAGTGCTATGTATGAGAAGAAAGGCGACTTTCATGGAGTATGCAAATATTCCGAAAAGGAAAGCCACCTGATCAATTGCCCGGACCCCGATCTCATTCTAGGAATGATGCAGTATATTTGAATTTCTAAATTATTGTCTTAGGACAATGATTAACTTTTAATCATTATCATTTTTATAAATCGAAACAGCCTTGGATAAGATATTGAATTTTATCGTTTACTATTTTTCTTCGATTATCATTATATTCATGATCATCATTTTTTTTATAAAATTCCTTTTGTTTATCAATTTTAAAAGTCAAAATGAGCCATGGTTGTTTATGCTTTATTATCCTTCAATAAATATTACAATTACTAAAAACCCAAAGAAAAAGAAAGTAAAAAGTTTGCAGAATTGGCTTTCGAACATTTTTTTCTTTTTGTTGACGGTGTCAATCATTGTATATTTTGTCGCCAAACGTAATTTTTTTTAATTCAGGAGTTAGAAGCCGTCCTTTTTCCTTACTAAGATCAATTTCCCCTTTGCTTTAGCGTTATTGAATTTTTAGACAATGCAAATGGAATAAAGGTAATTGACAGAAATATGAATGAATAATTTACATCTAAACCCATCTTAGGCAATTTTTTTATAAAATTCGAGCTATGTTTTCTTGTTTTAACCTTTAATCGTTTATTTTAATATAGGCGGGTCTTCAATTTTGGTTTGCGTGGCTCCGGGGGTGTTGGTGGTTTGATAGGATGTGATGAGTTTTTAGCAATGTTTTTCAAAATGACTCTAAAGCAAAAATAGTGTTACAAATACTCTAGATCGAGATGCCGATGGTCATTGCGCACAAAAAACATTGTTTACCATTGGTGTTTGGAAAGATGCCAACATTGAGCAAATAAATAAAATTTCTTACCACTTATATGTACTTGAAAAAGGTCAGAAAAGTATATTTGATGAAGCGAAAAACAAGCATGATGAAAATTATACGCAAGGGCAAGAGTTGCAGGCAATGCCTTCCGACCGTTTCGCTGACATCGGCAGATAAACAAAATTGACTTCATTCCAAAACTTATGAAGACTTGAACGACTTTCCACACCTGCACTTCGACAAATGCAGACCTTCCTTTAAGACTTCGACTTTCAGACACTTTTAAGCTTTTGCTTTTGTGGACAGTAGTTCAATTCTAATGGGTTCAACACGGAAAATAATTTATCAATCGACAGACAACAATAACGAACTATCGGAAGACATCGCCGCTACAACCAGCCGACACAGGTTTAACACAACTCTTTTACTTCGGCAAACTTTTACAACTAAAAAGATTTGGCGATAAGTAATTGTGATTATATATGAAGCCCGGACACATCTTTTCTAGTTTTACTGTCTACTGTCCGGCAAATGGTGTACCGAAGATGCCGACTGCAAGCTCTATCCAAACGAGAAATAATATTACCAAAAGAGCAACGCAAATGACAATTCTGTACTGGATTTTTTTTACCTTTCTCATTACAAGCTCAGACATAAGACCAGTACCAAGCAGCAGACCTCCAGCAGCAACAAAATCGAACAGCGTCCAATTCACCTCATTTGTGAACTGCATTGCTATTAATGGCACGAGCAATAAAAATGCTACGGTGAGCACAATGGCTTTAAATCTTTTGTTTTGTGTAATCATAAATCTTTTGTTTAAATACTTTTGAAATTAATTTTAAAAAGTACTTTGAAATTCAAAGTAAATAAAGACTTCTGACATTATCAAATAAATTTTCACAAAAATACTACGGGTATCGTGCTGACTTCCTGCTGACTTTGCCTTAATATAAAGAACAGCTCGACAAAAGGCTACTTGCTTGCAACATTCGTTTGTTGATATGCTGGCTTGACGTAGTAACAATCAGCTGCAAATCGCTATCAACTATTTTCGGGCTTGACCGATTTCTAATTGGCTTTTAGTTGTTAACTCCAACTTCAATTTTTCAAATCGGCTGCGGTTCTGGGCTTGACATTCAGTAAATTCCAGCACAGCAGCAAGCCGTGATCGTAGTTAGATATCTATTATTTAAGCACTAATTTAGATATAAAAGAAGCGCAGTTAATATGGGATACTTGCAATACCATAAGAGAAATAGAAGCAGTGTAGAGAACCCTTAAAACCGATCTTGACTTACGCCCCATTTATCACAAAAAAGATGAAGCAACCATGGCACATCTGCACTTGGGTTTGCTAGCATATTGGCGGGTCAATTTCATAAGGCATCAACTAAAATCAAAACAAATCACCACAATTGGAGCGAAATTATATGGATAGGGAATAGGCAAAAACTAGTAAACTTTGCAGCACAAAACGTAGAAAATGAGAAAATACGAATAAAGAATTGTACAGTATTAGAAGAAAAACTAGCAACCCTAAATAAGGCCCTTAACTATCAACCAAAACCCTTTAGCAAACTAAAATCTGTGTGGCTCAAAACGAAACTCAAAAAAATTGACCCACTTTATAAATGCACACTTTTGGATTAATTTGCTCAAGTTGGGTTAACTTTATCCATTATTTCGTCATGGTGTTCTCCAAAATTCCTTTAATGCATAGTTAAAGAAATTGCACCAATCTTCTATTTACTTATCTCTAATTATTCTTTTTAGTGTTGTTTATGGTGAATAAGATTCAATAACGTCTATGAAAGGAATAGGAATCATTACTTTTTAATGGTCAAGAAATATATAAACTAGCGAATCATCAATCCAAATATTCATGTACAAGAAAAATAACATACTGTTTGAAGGCAAACTAATCTAACTTTACCATTGTGATTTAATTAAATCATCATGGATATTGACGCAAAAATCAACTTCAAACCAAAATTAAAAGTGGAAACGAAATTACTTATTCAAAATATGGTAAGTCTTCGCTGCAAGATGATGGTTAAGTCTGAGTTAGATAAATTGGGAATAGCATATAAATCAGTAGAACTTGGAGTAGTTTATTTAACAGTACCCATTACCGAAACAGAAAATCTTGCGTTAAAAGGAGCATTGCACAAATCGGGTCTTGAACTAATGCATGATAAAAAAGCTATTTTTATTGAGAAGATAGTGAATATTATAGTTGAAATGGTACACTACTCAGATGAATTGCCAACCGTCAATTTTTCTACTTTTCTAAGCGAAAAAATGCAACAGGATTATCATAAAATGGCAGATATTTTTTCTAAAGCAAAAGGTATAACTTTAGAGCATTTTATTATACAGCATAAAGTGGAAAAAATTAAAGAACTCATTATCTATGATGAACTCAATATAACGGAAATTTCGTACAAAATGCACTACAAAAGTGTTGCACACTTATCAAGACAGTTTAAACAAATAACAGGCGTAACTCCTACTTTTTTCAAGTCTCTTTCTATGAAAAATCGGAAAAACCTAGAAGATATTTAATATTCGGTTAGGTATTTCCTACTTATTATACAACAATCATCCCTAATTGTGTAAGGCTTTATAAAGTATAAGGTGTCACCTTAGCGTAGCTATTATTATTCATTTTAAAATAAAATAGTTTCAAAATGAAAAAAATATTAATGGCGTTGGATCATTCCCCACTTGCTAAAAACATTGCAGCTCAAGGGCATGCTTATTGCAATGCAGATAATAATGAAATAATTGCATTGCATGTAATAGATAATGTGATGGAATTTTCATCGCTAATGTATGATCCTGTAATGGGATTTAGAGGTTTTGATCAAGTCGCGTTTTCTATGAGTAACCCCCTGAGTAACATAGAAAATGAGGCAAACAAATTTCTGCAACAAATAAAAATTCAACTAAAAGGCCATGAAATAAAAACGATAATAAAGCATGGAAAAATTGTGGACACCATTTTAGAAACTGCGGAAAAAGAAATGTGCCAATTGATTATGATTGGTATTAGAAGAAGGAGATCAAGTGGAGAGATAATCATAGGCAAAACAGCTTACAATTTAATTAAACGCTCAACCATTCCTATACTTATTTTACCGATTAAAAGAAAAAACCATTAAGTATAAAAGAATAGCAAAAGAAAGTCTTGAATTTTTACTTTCAAAAATATTTGTCGATGGAAAAATAAAAGTTATTGCAAATATGGGTTGGCTTGTAAAGGATAAAATTGGTAAGACTGTTGTAGGCGGAGAGCAGCCAAAAGATGTAGCCTATACCATCGTGGCCTTTGAGAAATTCTATGTTGTATTTAAAGAAGATGAATACAAAGAAAAAGCTACAGTTGCTTATAACTGGTTTTTAGGAAATAATCATTTAAATCAAATCGTTTACTACCCATGTACAGGAGGTTGTTATGATGGTGTGGAAGAATGCAATGTAAATCTAAATCAGGGAGCAGAATCTACTGTCAGTTAACTGATGGCTAGATTGAATTTGGAAAAATAGCTAAAGTCTGATAAAAAACCTACAAATAATAAACAAAATAATTTAGCCGTATATGTGGAGTAATCCTTAATTATTTTTCAAACGAAATTGAAAAATAGTAAAATCAGTAAAGTCCACCTTTTAAAAATATGAAAGTATGAAAACGAAAGCCGAATTGGAACAGGATATTGTAAATATTACAATAAAAATTCAGGAAGAGTTTCCTGAACTATCCAAATACATTGCTGAAATGCCAGATGATATTTCTGGTATTGGCAATAAACAAATGACTACTAATAGCTTTAAGGAATACTACAATTCTTTAGCACTATTATTATCAGAATACTCGAAAACGCATGTGACTAAAAATGGAAAAACAATCCCAAAGCCCATAAACATCTCGGCAATGTTAAATTTCAAACCATCAGAAGATATTTCCAATAATACAAATGAAGTTCAAGAACTAAATCCGGAGAACCTTTCAAAGACTAAATGGCCAAATGAAGCCAACAGAACATTAAACGAAAAGAATTTCGAACAAGACATGTCTGGTGATGATTTAGATGTTCCCGGATCTGAATTAGAAGATCAACAAGAAAGAGTGGGCAGTGAGGATGAAGAAAATAACTATTATAGTTTGGGAGGGGATAATCACAATAATCTGGAAGAAGACAATGCCTAACAGAATTGTTTTAACTATTAAAAAACGTAAATAATGAACATTCGATTTAATAATGAAAATCATTAAATAGTTGGTTAATGGCTAAATATATTTTCATCAAAAAAATAAAATGAAAACTAATAAATACCTAGGCATTTGGATGGATCATTCAGCTGCAAATGTGATAGATTTAAATGTTCAAAAAAACAATCACACAATAAATTCAGCATTCACTTATGAAACAAAAGAGAAAGCATTTTACAAAAGTGAGAATTTAATGCATAATAAAGAGCAGCAAATGCATGAAACTTTCTACAAAGAAATTGCAAAAGAAATTTTGAATTATGATCATGTACTATTATTTGGACCTACAAATGCAAAAACAGAACTGCACAATTACTTAAAAAAGGATTTGCATTTTAAAGATATTAAAATTGATATTGAGCCGGCAGAGAAGATGACTGATAATCAAAAAGAGGCCTTTGTTAAAAATCATTTTTAATCAAAATATTTAGCCTTATCAAATAAATCTAAGCTGCTTTTATTTATTTATTCAAATGAATATTTTGTATTTAATGTTTAAATTTCCGAAGGTGAAATTATCGATTTATAACAGGTCGGAACCTTCTCTAAAAAGCGGAAAATTTGTAAAAAAATTGATTTAAACCGAGGTTAATTCCTCCAATTAAAAAAGCAAAAGGGGAATATTTAGCGGAGTTCAAAGATGAAGAAAATGAAGAATTATTACCTTTGTAATTAGGGCTGGAGATGTATATATAAATTAGCGGAAATTAAAGTAAGGACAAGAAATCTATTTGAAATGAAATAGTATAACACAAAAACATTTTCGACAATAGAGTTTAAGGTAATAGTTTGAAAGTAGTCTGATTTGAATAAAAAACGAATGTATTTGTTCAGTAAAAAACCTAGTTATCTGTCTTGTTTGAAAGGCATAAAACTAAAAAAGTATTAATCACAAAAATAAAGGAGGTAATAAATTTTCGACCACATAAATCTCAAGAATGGCATTTGAAAAATATTCAATTTTTCAAATTAGTACGATCCTTTTAATTTATGTCGGCATTGTATAATGAAATACACTGTTATCTTTATTTTATTCCTACGCCTTCAGCAACTTAAATGCATGCATCCATTCATTTTTAACAAAGCCTGGAATGCACCATAAAATGCACAATGGCTCAATCGCCCTTGCTGCTTCTATTGCGCCCATGTCTTCTGTTTCCCAACCAAAGCTTTCCAATATTTTGGCAACGGTTTCTTTAGCAGACAAGTTATTTCCGCAAATAAACATACTAGGTGTGCCGCCTTTGAGAATCGGTTTGTACATCAGCGCACTGCCAACACAATTGAATGCTTTTACAATGAGCGCTGCTGGAAGCAGTTTTTGATTGCGCTCCATCAGCGATTCGTTGTTGTCAGTAAAAAATTGTAGAACTCCATTTACCGGTGCATCCGCTGAGATGGGATTGGTGGCATCAATGACTACTTTGCCTGAAAAATTATCGGTACCTGCCATCTGAATAGCAGATTCTGTAACTGCGCCGCCTGTGGCTAACACAATAATCTCCCCAAACTTTGCTGCAGCTTCAAAACTACCTGTAGTAGCTTTGGGATTGTCTTTTTGAAACTTTACAACGTCGTCTTTTGCTGTGTTACGGGTGCCTAGCATGACCTCGTGGCCTTCTGTTAAAAACGCATTTCCTAGGACCCTGCCAACAATACCGGAACCAATTATTCCAATTTTCATATCTATAGGTTTTAAAAATGGTGATAGAATAAGTTAGTTTTACAGCAAGTTAATAACAACAATGGCAAATGCAAATTTAAATTCGGAAAAAGTAAACATTTCTCCGGCCGATGTGGAGTTCGAAAACAACATCCGCCCGTCGGAAATAGATGATTTTGCCGGGCAGCCACAACTGATCGAAAACCTGAGCATTTTTATAAAAGCAGCCAAACTGAGAGGGGAGGCACTAGACCATATCTTATTTCATGGCCCGCCGGGATTGGGTAAAACCACGCTGAGCAGAATTGTGTCTAATGAATTGGGGGTCAAGATAAAAGAGACAAGTGGACCGGTGATTGAAAAGCCGGGTGATTTGGCGGGACTGCTTACTAATTTGGAAGCGAATGACGTATTGTTTATAGATGAAATACACCGCCTGAGTACTGTAGTAGAAGAGTACCTGTATGCTGCCATGGAGGATTTCAGAATCGACATCATGATTGATTCAGGGCCCAATGCCAGAAGTATTCAACTGACTTTAAACCCGTTTACATTGGTGGGGGCTACTACCCGTAGTGGGCTATTGACTGCGCCGCTTTTGTCAAGATTTGGTATTAAATGCCGGTTGGAATACTACAATGCCGATGTACTGAAGAAAATTGTGGAGCGGAGTGCAGGCATTCTAAACACCACTATTACAAGCGAAGCAGCGTATGAAATAGCCCGCCGCAGCCGGGGAACGCCACGTATTGCCAATGGATTGCTGCGGAGGGTCCGCGATTTTGCACAGGTATTGAGCGATGGAAAAATAGAATTGTCTATAGCCCAACATGCACT
>JANMZN010000022.1:0-1622 GCA_031383285.1 Segetibacter sp. | reverse complement strand
GTACCATTTAGTTAAAGGTGAACCAAACGCATTTTCATTTTTGTCTAACCTTATTTTTGACGTATCAGATTTTTCCTTAGGTTTTTGTGAATTAAGTAGTGCTAAAATATTAGGTCTGATCAGCTTTTCAATTGTAAACATTGTAAGAAAGTTATTTTTTGTCACCAAACCTACAGGGAGAAATTGTCAGCACCAAATATTAGGAAAGCATTTGCGTCTATTTTCTATATTTTTATCATTCATAAAGTCAAAATCATGAAAACATTCATTCTTCTATTGTTGTTTGTCCCATCAATTGTAATGGCACAAGGCATTTATTTTGAACATGGGCTTACCTGGAACAAACTAATGGAAATAGCAAAACAAAAAGACAAATACATTTTTATAGATGCATATACTACCTGGTGTGGTCCTTGTAAAATGATGTCTTCACAGGTGTTTACCCAAGAGGCCGTTGGTAATTTTTTTAATGCGAATTTCATTAATGTTAAAGTGCAATTAGACGTAACAAAGAATGATAATGACGAGGTGAAAAGCTGGTATAAAGATGCCAAACTAATCGAATCGGAATATAAGGTGAAAGTATATCCTACTTTTCTGTTTATCAGTCCTGAAGGAAAATTAGTTCATAGAATAGTTGGAGCATCTGAAGCTGATGAGTTTATAGCCAAAAGTTCGAAGGCTTTAAAACCTTCAACTCAATACTATTCGCAATTTTACAAATACCAAAGCGGAGAAAAGGATCCCACTTTTTTATTCAATTTAGCAATTGCATCTCAGGAAGCATATGAATTGGAAAATGCTTCTAAAATAGCCAATGAATATCTTGAAACGCAGAACAATTATTTCACCAAAGAAAATGCAGCCTTTATTGTACGTTTCGCCGAAAGTCCAACCGACAAGGCATTTGCAATTTTAAAAGAAAATGCTGATAAGCTAAATCAGATTTTAGGATCTTCAGCTGCTACCAATTATTTGATGGACGCAATAAAAACGGACGATGTTTTTGCTCCTTTGAGTAAAAAAAATTCACTGCCACCTGATTGGAAGTTGATGACTACAAATTTAAAAGTTAAATATCCAAAGTATGCTGAAGAAGCTATCGCAGGTGTAAAAGTGAATTATTATCAAATAAAAGCAGATTGGATAAACTACGCTCCTGCTGTAAGGCAATACATGAAACAATATAGCGAAAATACTGCACCAGATCAACTAAACCAATATGCCTGGACAGTATTTGAAAATGTAAAAGATGCCTCTGTATTGGCAGATGCATTGGAATGGAGCAAACGCTCCTTTGCGGCCAAAGAAAATCCAATGTTTATAGATACTTACGCGAACATACTTTACAAATTAGGCAAAAAGGAAGAAGCGATCAGGTGGGAACAGAAGGCGATAGATTTGGTAAGTGATGCAGAGAAAGTAGATTATAGTGCTACTTTAGAAAAAATGAAAAAAGGAGAAAAGACCTGGAAGGAATAGTTTATAATTTTTAATGGTAAAAAAAAATTATTGATACCAAACCAAACATTTTTTTCGCCTATTCATTAACACAAATGTGATGTTAAAGTATTTTCGTGAAATAGTTGGACCATATTTTGAATAAGCCTTGTTATTTAAAT
>JANMZN010000545.1:0-7517 GCA_031383285.1 Segetibacter sp. | reverse complement strand
TCGCAGGTATAACACTAATGCTTGAGTGATCTCCATCTCCAATGTCCTCTGCCAACGCCTCGTTGATTAAGTGTTCCAGCATTTTATTGTAATCATACATGAGGGCAAAAGTAGATGTTCCAACGTTTCTTCCAAAAATTTGAATTTGTATATATAAAAAAAACCCCCGTCTTGCGAACGGGGTTAAGCTATTAAAAGTAGTATTTTAACTAATTCTGATCGTAATAATTTGAAGTTTGCCTTCTTTATATTTCATCATGATAGACAATTTGTATCCCGTGCTGCCATTTGCCAATTTACCCGCCAGGTACATGGTGCCTCCCATTTCTCTTTGAGATGACAATTCAAAACCCTTAATCGCGTTATTCTCAAAAAAAGATTTAAGCGCAATTCCTGCCTGATTTTTGCCAATACTTTTTATTTCTTCTTTTTCCGGAAACTTAATATCTAGAATTTTATCAAAATAATTAGAAACCTGTTCAGCATTTGCTTCCTTTAGCGCATTGATAATTCCATTTGCATCTTGAGCTTTAATGGAGAAGGATGCCAACGCCAATATCAATATAAATAATAACTTTTTCATAAAACTAGTTTTAAACTAAAACGCTTTATTGATGGCTAAAAATATGCCAAAGTATTAGAATACGGAAAGATAATACCAAATTTGCATCTTTCTAGTAACATTTTAATACTATAGCTTTATAAAATGGAAAATAAACGTGTAATCCTCATCATTATGGACGGTTGGGGCTTGGGTAAAGTTAAATCTGCAGATGCTATACAGAATGCAAATGTGCCTTTTGTTTCGTCTTTGTATGAAAAATATCCTAATACTACACTTACCACTTGTGGGGAAGCAGTTGGTCTGCCTGACGGACAAATGGGGAACAGTGAAGTCGGACATTTGAATATTGGTGCCGGTAGGATAGTCTATCAAGAACTACAGAGAATTAATGTAGCTGTACGAAATGGTGAATTTGCCAGAAACGAAATTTTTTTAGCCACAATCAGGGAAGCAAAAGCCAATAATAAGCCACTGCATTTGTTGGGTTTGGTGAGCGATGGAGGTGTACATAGCCATATTAATCACCTTAAAGCAATGGTAGATATATGCAAAGCGGAAGGTTTGAAAGAGGTTTATATTCATGCATTTACAGATGGAAGGGATTGCGATCCAAAGAGTGGTTTGGGGTTTATTGAGGATTTGCAAGGGCATTTGGATAATGCTGTTGGTAAAATAGCCTCCGTATCAGGAAGATATTATGCCATGGACAGAGATAAGCGATGGGAAAGAGTGAAAATAGCCTACGATTGTATTGTGGGTGGTCAAGGAATAACTGCTACATCTGCAATAGAGGCTATTAGACAATCCTACGAAAAAGATATAACTGATGAGTTCATTAAACCTACGGTAATAAACGATGCTAACGGTGGTCCTATAGCTTTAATAAAGGATGGTGATGTGGTCATGTGTTTTAATTACCGAACAGATCGCTGCAGAGAAATAACTGAGGTGCTTACACAGCAGGATTTTCCAGAATATGGGATGAAAAAACTAAGCATCTGGTATACAACCTTGACGGAGTATGATAAGAATTTCAAAAATGTCCATGTAGTATTTATGACTGATAATCTAAATAATACTTTAGGAGAAGTGTTGTCGGCAAATAACAGGAAACAAATACGTATAGCTGAAACCGAAAAATACCCACATGTATCATTTTTTTTTAGCGGCGGTAGGGAAGCTCCTTTTGAAGGCGAAAGCAGAATAATGATTCCTTCTCCTAAAGTGGCTACTTACGATCTTCAGCCGGAGATGAGTGCTTATGGCATAACTGATGCAATCATTCCAGAAATAGAAGCGAAGTCAGCAGATTTTATTTGCCTAAATTTTGCAAATGCTGATATGGTTGGTCATACAGGCTTTTTTGATGCTGTTGTAAAAGCCGTAGAAACAGTGGATATATGTGTACAAAGAATTGTTGGTGTTGCTTTACAAAATGATTATGCTATTTTTATCATTGCAGATCATGGAAATGCAGATTTTATGATCAATGAAGATGGTTCGCCTAATACCCAGCATTCATTAAACCCTGTGCCATTCATCATTGTAGATAACAAATGGAAAGGGGAAGTGAAAAGCGGTAAACTGGGCGATTTGGCACCAACAATTTTAACCATGATGATCATCCCTGTTCCACCAGAAATGACAGGTGATGTATTAATAAAATAGTAAGTAAATGAAGCAGTTTTTTAATCAATTCTTTTTATCATTACTGGTTGGCTTGGTGGCGATTCAGTTTTTCAAGCCAGAAAAAAATATCAATAAAACTCCTTCAGAAAAATACATTTCAGCAGTCATTAATGTGCCAGAAAATGTAAATGGAATATTAATAAAGTCGTGTGCTGATTGCCATAGCAACAATACACAATACCCTTGGTATGCAAATACACAGCCCATAGCATGGTGGTTAAATCATCATATCAAGGAAGGGAAAGCTGAATTGAATATAGATTCATTTGCTAACTATAGCTTAAGGAGACAATACAGGAAACTTGAAGAAATAATGGATGAGGTGGAAGAAGATGAAATGCCTTTATCTTCCTACACTTTGATTCATAGAGTTGCAAAGTTGTCTGAAACTGATAGGGAAGTTTTGATTAACTGGGCAAAGGAAACGAGAATGGAAATGAAACAAAAGTATCCTTTAGATAGTTTAATAAAGAAAAAGTAAATAATTATACCCAAACACACCTAAATATGAAAAAGTATTATTTATCATTGGTAGCACTGCTTGGTGTATTAACGGCTGGAATTTCTCAAAATGTATCGGATACATTGTACGCCAAAAGCGAATTGGATGAGGTGATCATCAGTGGTTCAAAATTTGGTGAACACAACCGTAAATTAGCAGCGAATGTGAAAGTCATTGCCGCTAAGGATTTTTCCAGGCTGAATACTTCTAGTATGGCTAATTTATTAGAAACTTCATCACAGGTTTTTGTGCAGAAAAGTCAACAAGGTGGAGGTAGTCCTGTCATTCGAGGATTTGAAGCAAATCGTATTTTATTGATGGTGGATGGTGTGCGATTGAACAATGCAATTTATAGAGGTGGTCATCTTCAAAACATCATTACTATTGATCCAAATGCATTAGAAAGGCTAGAAGTGGTTTATGGTCCATCATCTACTCTATATGGGAGTGATGCTTTGGGTGGCGTAGTAAATATGTTTTCCAAAGATCCAATTTTATCAAACAGCAATAAAACAGCATACCAATTTATTAGTCAGTTGAGATATTCTTCAGCAATAGATGAGAAGATGCTTCATGGTGATTTGAATATTGGTGGAAAAAATTGGGCATCGTTTACTTCGGCAACTTATAGCAATTTTGGAGACATTACAATAGGGAAAAAGGAGGATAAAGATTATCCTGATTTTGGATTAAAATCTTTTTATGTAAAAAGAATCAATGGAAAGGATTCTGTGTTTTTAAAATCTAACAGCACTAATATTTCCCCTTCAAAGTATAACCAGGTTGATGTGATTCAAAAGTTGCTTTTTAAACCATCTGCTGCTATCTCTCATTTATTAAATCTACAAGTTTCGCAGTCATCTGATATTCCTCGGGTTGATAGGTTGTCGGAAGTGTCAAATAATATTCCACGCTATGCGGAGTGGTATTATGGTCCACAAAAAAGATATATGGGATCTTATAAATTTGAAAGAAAAGTTACTACTGCATTTTTTCAAGAATTTAGGATCATAGCAAGTCACCAGTTTGTAGAAGAAAGCAGGTATGATAGAAAGCTAAATCAACAAGTAAGAAACGAACGAATTGAGAAAGTAAACGTTTCAGGTATTACTATAGATGCAAGACGCAAAATGGATAAGCATGAACTATCAATTGGATTGGAAGGGCAGTTCAATAATCTCAAATCAACTGCAAGAGGATTTAATGTAGATGATCAATCTATAAAGGCAATTACTACAAGGTATCCTGATGGAAATAATACCATGAGTTTTGTTGCAGGATATGTTCAACATCTTTACAAGATTTCTCCTAGATTTACGCTGAATGATGGCGTTAGATTGACTTATACAAACCTTAATAGTTCATTCGTAGATGTTTCACTTACCAAGTTTCCTTTTTCAAGTGCTAGTCAGCATCATTTGGCTTTGAATGGAAATATTGGCTTAGTGTATTCTTTGGATAATAATTTGAAAGTTTCTGCTGTCTTAAGTTCTGGTTTTAGAGCACCAAATTTTGACGATCTTTCTAAAGTGTTTGATAGTAAAGCGGGCTCAGTAGTAGTACCTAATTCAACTTTAAAGCCTGAGTATAGCTACAATGCAGAATTAAGCGTGGTTAAATATTTACCCATTAACGGTGACCCAAATGCTTTAAGCATTGGTGGTTCTGTTTTTCATACTTGGATGAAGGATGCAATTGTTGTTGATAAATTTACTTGGCTAGGGAAGGATAGTATAGATTACAGTGGTGTTAAAAGTGGAGTGTTGGCTAGTCAGAATAAGGCAACGGCTGATATTTGGGGATGGAATGCATTTACAAGTTTGAATGTTTACAAACATTTTTTTATTGACGGTAATGTTACATTTACTAAGGGTGAGTACCACCAAAATGGTGCTGATGTGCCGCTTGATCATATAGCCCCATTATTTGGCAAAGTTGCTGTTAGATTTGATAACAATAAGATTGCCGCAGAGGTCAATATTATGTTTAATGGTTGGAAAAGATTGGGCGATTATAGCCCAAGTGGAGAAGATAATTTACAGTACGCTACAATAGATGGTATGCCATCCTGGAATATTGTAAATGCAAGAATGAATTACAAAGTTAATAAAACATTTGTTTTTCAGCTGGCACTAGAAAACATTTTGGATATCAGGTACCGTACATTTTCCAGTGGAGTTTCTGCTGCCGGAAGAAATTTTGTAATTGCTATAAAAACAATGTTGTGATCATTGTTGTAATCGATACTCAGAAGGGGATAAAGTAAACATGCATTATGACTACATTATAGCAGGCGCAGGCGCATCGGGATTAAGCCTTTTGATGCGAATGATGAATGATCCTTTTTTTGATGATAAGCAGATTTTGGTAGTTGATAAATCCACAAAAAAAGCCAACGATCGTACATGGTGCTTTTGGGAAAAGGGTTCCGGATTCTTTGAGCATATAGTTTTCCATCAATGGAACAAAGTTCATTTTTATTCTGATACATTATCTGAACTCATTGATTTAGGTCATTATTCATACAAAATGATCAGAGGCATCGACCTTTATCAGCATGTTATTCAGCAAGCAGTAAATAAATCTAACATTACTTTTTGCTTTGATAATATTCATTCTGTTGGAACAGAAAATAATGTAGGTTTTGTTGTAGTTGGAGGAAAGAGATATACGGCAGACTTTGTTTTCAATAGTATTATTTTTTCACCTCCTATAATTCCCACCAATAAGTATTACTTGTTGCAGCATTTCAAAGGTTATATAATAGAAACGAGTGAAGATGTATTTAAGCCTGATCAGGCTACGCTAATGGATTTTAGAATTAGTCAGGAGCATGGAGCGGCGTTTGTTTATGTACTTCCAAGATCAAGTAAAAAAGCATTGGTTGAATACACTTTATTTACGAAAGAACTACTAACAAAACAGCAGTATGATGATGGTCTGAAATCATACATCAATAATTTTTTAGGAATAAGGGATTATCAAATTGTTGAAGAAGAATTTGGTATTATTCCAATGACAAATATTGCATTTGAGAAACATAATGGAAAGGTGATTAATATGGGGACTGCTGGTGGGCAAACCAAAGGAAGCAGTGGTTATACTTTTAGATTTATTCAAAAGCATGCAGATAATATTGTTGATTCGCTTTTGCGTTATGGTCATCCTTTCCTCAAAGATAAATTTTATAAAAAGCGATTTTCATTTTACGATTCCACTTTATTGAATATCTTGGCTAAAGATAAATATCCTTTGGATGCTATTTTTTCCAAGATGTTTCAAAGTAATTCTATTGAATCTGTACTTCGTTTTCTTGACAATGAATCTTCATTTCAGGATGAGCTTAAAATTATGTCCTCCTTACCCAAATTAGTATTTACCAAAGCTGCTTTAGAACAAATTTTTAAATAATTATGATGCAGAAAATTGTTACGCTTACTTTAAACCCGGCTATAGATAAAAGCACCACTGTGCCTGCAATTTTACCAGACAAAAAATTGAGGTGCACGCAGCCAAAGTTTGAGCCAGGGGGAGGTGGAGTTAATGTTTCCAGAGCATTGCAAAAATTGGGAGGGAAATCTACTGCAATTTATCTGGCAGGTAGCTACAGTGGAAAGCATTTCCAGCAATTATTGCAGATTGAAAACATTGATTCTTATATAATAGATATTGAAGGGCACACCAGAGAGAATCTTATCGTTATGGATAGTGGATCAAATCTTCAATACAGATTCGGGATGCCCGGGCCTTTGGTTCAAGAGCATGAATGGAAAAAAACATTGGATGTATTATTGGAATCGGATGGAATAGAGTATGTTATTGCAAGTGGCAGTTTACCGGATGGTGTTCCATTGGATTATTATGGGCGACTAGCTTTTATAGCAAAAAAAAAGGGGTTTAGGTTGATTGTAGATACTTCTAGAGAGCCGTTAAAGCAAGCTGCCAATGAAGGTGTATTTATGATAAAGCCAAACCTCGGTGAATTGAGTAACCTATTGGGTGTAGAAGAACTGCATGAGGAAGATGCATTGAATGCTGCAAAAGAAATTATTAACGAGGGAGGAAGTGAAGTAGTTGTAATTTCAATGGGTGCATCCGGTGCTATGTTGGTAACTAAGGACGCTCATTTTCGTTCATCTTCACCCGCTGTAAAAAGAAGGAGTACAGTAGGTGCTGGAGATAGTATGGTGGCAGGAATGGTTATGGCTATGTCTTCTGGTTATAACTGGATGGAAGTTTTGCAGTTTGGTGTAGCAACGGGTACTGCAACCACCATGAATCCTGGAACAGAGCTATGTAAAAAAGAAGATGTAATGCGGTTGTACGAATTAATCAAAAAAAGATAGCTAGTCTATTTGATATTGATCTCATCAATAAAAATAAAAGCATCTCCTCCTGCGCCCTGGTGCCACAATGGTAATTTGCCTGCATTGTAAGCTACTACTTTTACAAATCTTGCTTTTTGAGGGCTAATTTCTGCTTCAAAATATTTTATCCGTAGATCGTTATCTTTAGCTTCAATATCATTTTCTATTGTACTTGCTAAGGAAAAATTCAAATTATCATTAGAAGTGTAATACTCCACTTTTGTTGGCATCAAAATCCATGAACGGCTATCTTGTAAATAACTGCTGCTAAATTTCTTTACAGTTACTTCTTTCTGTAGGTCAACTACACACTCAAAATTATGTGATTGATAGCCCTGCCATTCACCTTTTCGCCAATTGGTTTCTCCATGTATGCCATCTATAATTCCGTTGT
>JANMZN010000529.1:0-3512 GCA_031383285.1 Segetibacter sp. | reverse complement strand
TGATTTGTCAGGCAAAGTATTGATTAGAAAGATTACTGAAGTTGAAGGCGCAACTATATCTATTGCTACTAATAAGTTAGCCGCCGGCACTTATATTGTGAAAATGCTTTACAATGATGAGCAATACATTCAAAAGGTAGTCGTCGTAAAATAGTTTAAATTTTTACTGTAAGGACGTAGAACTGTGAGCATTCATGTTGAATAAAACATGAAAATTTATTTGTTCTGCGTCTTTTCTATTTATAAATCATTTCATTTTGTCAAGATATTACGCTCATTTCAAAACGGCCAAGCACTTGATTAGTGTCTATGACGGTCAAATTCCATTCGCAGCGTTCATTAAAACTTTTTTCTCGAAAGAAAAAAAGTATGGATCAAAAGATAGAAAAAATATAGCAGGCTTATGTTACAACTATTACAGACTTGGGAATTTATTTGCTGATAAATCTATTGAAGATCGATTATCGTTGAGCTTGTTTTTAGGCAATCATTCTTCCAATGAATATTTGATCGAACACCAGCCTGACTGGAATGATGCAATCGGTATGGACACAAAACAAAAATTGGAATTAGCTGGCGTAAATATAAAAGCGTTGTTTCCTTTTAATGATGAACTTTCCAAAGAAATTGATGCGACGCCTTTTGGTTTTTCATATCTACTTCAGCCAAAATTATTTGTACGCATACGTCCAAACAAACGACCATCAGTATTAAATAAATTGAACCAAGCAAATCTTAATTTTCAAGTGGTCAGCGAAAACTGTATTTCATTTGAAAACGGAACAAAGCTCGACGAGATTTTGAAAATCAATGACGATGTTGTTATTCAGGATTATAGTTCACAGCTGACCGGATCAGTATTTTCATCAATTCAGTTTCCAAGGAATCCATCTGTTTGGGATTGTTGTGCAGCAAGTGGAGGCAAATCAATCATGGCAGTAGACATTTTGGGGCACATTCAGCTCACTGTTTCCGACCTCAGGATGTCCATTCTCAAAAATCTTATAAAACGCTTTAGAGAAGCTGGAATTGAGTTGTATCAATCATTTGTAGCCGACCTGTCAGTTGTCAATTATGCTTCTCCTGCTTTAATAGACAAAGGAGTAGATTTTGTCATTTGCGATGCGCCGTGTTCGGGATCAGGGACATGGGGAAGAACGCCTGAACAACTATCCTTTTTTAAAAAGGAAGAAATTGTCCAATATTGCAATCTGCAAAAAACGATAGCAGATAATGCGATAAAATTAGTGAAAAAAGGGGGCTATTTCCTATATATTACGTGCTCTGTATTTGCTAAAGAAAACGAAGACGTTGTTTCGCATATTCAGGAATATTCTTCACTTACAATGATAAGCCAGCAGTATTTGAAAGGCTATGATGTACAAGCAGACACCTTATTTGCTGCATTATTTAGAAACGACCACTAGTTATTGTTTTACAACCTTTTTTACACGTTTAACTGTACTGCTGATGTATTGAATAGCATATACACCTACGGGAAGACTTTTTGTTTTTGTAAACTCAAGCTTTCTTGGTTGTCCAATTACAGCATCGTAATAAATTACTTCTACTAGTTTGCCGGCAGCATCTACCAAACGCAATTGGACTTTGCCAGTCTCAGGCGCTTGAATATAAATGGCGAGGTTATTTTTAAATGGATTGGGTACAGGAATCATCCACTCGTTAGTAAAAGAAACGCCGATGGCATCTTTCTGCAAAAGTTCATAAGCTATCCTGAAGTTTGGAATGCCAAATCCGTAAGCAGAGTCTGGATTCGCATATTTATCAGCACTTCTGTAAACGGCATCTAGAATCTTCATGTTATTAAACTGCGGGAATGCCTGCCAAAGGCAAGCAATTAAGCCAGCTACATTGGGATTTGAAAAAGATGTGCCATTGCCAGTCCCAGGAACGTTATTCGTTGTTGCTATTACAGTGGCAGCTCCAACAGATACAATATTTGGTTTTATTTTTCCAGGATATCCAATGCTACTAAATCCTGCTATTTGTCCAAGTACGTTTGTGGCTCCTACAGAACAAACGCTATCTGCGTCTGCAGGAAAACCAATGTATCGCCACCAACTGCCTCCTGCATTTCCTGCACTGTTCATTACGATCATACCTTTTCTTGCTGCTATTGCGGCCCCTTTTGTAACAATCGTTGACATATTGTAAATGTCGTTGTAAGTGTGGTTAAAGGAAGGATCATCAAAATCGTAATATCCCAAAGAAGAAGATATCATATCTGAACCTGTACTGTCCGCAAATTCTGCTCCTACAACCCAATTAAATTCTTCTACAGGATATTCACTTATGGCATTCTCTGTTCTGATGAGCCAATATTTTGCATTGGGAGCAGTACCAACCATCTTTCCAGGCCAATTTGCAGACATCGTGCTTAAGCAATACATTCCATGAGAATCGTCTTCATTAACACTGTTATCAAAGTCAACAAAATCACGTTCACCTAAAACTTGCCCTCTTTGCCTGATGCTGTCAAATGCTGTTACAGTTTTATACTGAGAAAAGCCTGCATCCAATACTGCTATCTGGATATTCTCACCTTTCAAATTCTTGTTGTGCAAATATTCCCCTTCATGGATATGTACCTGATTGAAGTTGTTGCCATAGTCATAACTGTTGCCTTCTACTTTTGATGGTCTTGCATTCAAAAGGGTATTTATTTCTTCAATTAATTTTTTCGATTGGCTGGGACCTGTTTGCCGAGGTGCAACCGTACTCGATGATTGCACAAAAGGAAAAGCATTAATTTTAGCAATGGCAGCACCATCTGTTGTTTGGATAAGCACTTGATTCAACCATTTAGATGTACTAATGATTTTTACATTGCCAGCTGAAAGAATGCTGTCTAAATATTGTGTGTTTACCGGAAGGTCAGTGCTGTCAATAAGAATTTTGTACCTGCTTCTCCTTTCAATTGCACGTTTTGACAGATATGCGGAAGGGCTTCCAATGCTATTGGGATTGTTAGCCTTGTCTTTTAATTGAACAACTATTTTTGAATATTGGGCATTCGAAGCACAAAAGAAAATACAGAATAAAATGATCAATTGAATGCTTTTCATATAAGATTATTACTCGTTTAGTTATGGCTAATTAGTTGCATTTTTATGCCATAACTTCCATCTTCGTAATTGCCATTTGGAGTAGTTTGCCACGTCCAATGCAAAAATTCTTTATAAATCATTCCGACCCCTTTTGCATATACTTCAACTCCAAAATTTCTTTGCTGATAATTATTCGGATCAAAAGGACCATCTGGCGTTGTCTCATCTTGTTGCTTTACTGTAATTGTACTATCGTATGTTTTATTCAGAACAGTATATTGATCGCCAAAATCCTGATATTGGTATTCCCACTCGTCCAGATAAGGAACTGTTGAGTTCAAAGATTTTGTGTCAATAAAAGAATGTGCTTTCCAGGCATAGCCGTTATTTAATGGTGAATGCAATTTTATAAATCTCATATTGTTGTCTACGTATTCAATCCAT
>JANMZN010000527.1:0-5242 GCA_031383285.1 Segetibacter sp. | reverse complement strand
TTACTTAGATGAGTATTGTTACAGATTTAATAGAATAAAATCATTCGATGGTATTTTTCACAATCTAACTTATAGAATGATAAAACATGAACCAGTTTTTATAACACAATTAAAATGGAGTAGATAAAAGCCTACTTCTATTTAATAATTTTTACGTTCCGCTATAATTGATCAACATTTACATTAAAGAAAAATCATTGCTTGCCAGCATTGCAGCTTGGAAACTTGGCGTAACATCCGTAGCGATTGTAGTTGGTCGAACCGTTTTCTTGCATAACACCACAAAAAAACAGTTCTTACAGGATGAACAATGGGTGAGGCACGAGGTGGCACATGTGCTTCAATATAGAACCCTAGGATTTTTTTATTTTATCGCTGCGTATATTAGAGAAACCTACGTAAATGGCTATTTCAACAATCGCTTTGAGGTAGAAGCAAGGTCAAGAGAGAATGATGAAAATATTTTATCTGACATCAGATTTATGATCTAATACCCACTCAACGGAGCCAAAGTTGATGGCCGTTTGTTGTCCTGTATATATGAGTAACTGACCTTGTTTGTTCACCCCTGTTACCCTAGCCTTTATGATGGCGCCGTTCAGTTTTAGTTGGACCTGTTCATTAAGTTTATACAAATGGCTGTTGTACTCTGCTAGTAATTGTTCCCCCATTCCCAGTTTTAATTGTTGCCATCTTTGCTCTATATATTGACATAATTCTTTACCTACCTCAGTTACAGGGAAAAGATTACCTGTTATTTGCCTCAATGAAACCGGATTTGGCAATTCATTCGGAAAATGCGTTTGGTTAATATTGAAACCAATACCTACGACAGCGTATTTCCATTCTTTTCCTTGCAATATATTTTCAATTAAAATACCACCTGCCTTTCTGTTTCTCCAATACATGTCGTTTGCCCATTTGATAGCGACCTGATCAATAGCATATTTTACAAAAAAATCATAGCAGGCCAGTGATACAGCTACGGTCAGAAGAAATTGATTATCAATCGATAAAAAGTCCGGCTCTATTATTATGCTCTGCATAATATTTTGCCCCGGTTCTGCACGCCACGATTTTCCTCGCTGCCCTTTTCCTTCACTTTGGTACATAGCAAACCAAGTAGCCCCATGTGCTGCCATTTGAGCTTGCACCTTTGCCATGGCATAGTTGTTGGTGCTTGACACTACATCTAAAATTGTAAACGGTTTCCCAATTGGGTGATCAGATGCCAAAGAATGACTATTTTTGACAAATATATTTCGGTTAGTGTTCTCTATTTAATATTTAGCTAAATGAGCACCTCCTCTCCGTTATAATTAATCAACTAGTATTTACGTTATAGAACCATCATTACTTAACAAAAAGACTCGATTTATTGGAACCACTTTCATTATTACCTGCCCGTAAAAAATCTACGGCCGTAAAACTTACCAGGAACTCAAAGCTTTTCAAGACCATTATAAAAGCTATTCAGGACAAAAAAGGCGTAAACATTATTTCGCTTGATCTCAGAAAGATTCATGAAGCTGTGACTGACTTTTTTATTATTTGCGAAGGAACCAACCCTCAACAGGTAAGAGCAATTGGCGAAATGGTAGAAGAGCAGGTGAAAAAAAACTGTGACGAGTTGCCTTATAAGCATGAAGGTTACCAGGCAATGCAATGGGTACTGATAGATTATGTAAACATTGTTGTACACGTGATGATGCCGGAAAGCCGTAAATTTTATAAATTGGAGGAAATGTGGAGCGATGCCCCAAGAGAAGAACACGAAGACTAAGCATCATTATTATTTTAAACAAAATGACTACTTCTGCGTTTTGCAGAAACACAATTATGGCACAGGAAGAAAATAAAACAAAAAAAGACTTTAGAAATATTCCAGGCGTTCCTTCGGGAAATGAGGATGGCAAGCCTGTAAAGAAAGGACCAAAATTCAGCATCTATTGGATTTACGCTATTATAGCAGTTGTATTGATTGGAGTGAACCTTATGAATATGTCTCCCGATGCAGTACAGACTTCTGAATTGGAATTCAAGCAAAAAATGTTGGCTACCGGCGATGTTGAAAAATTGGATTACATCCAAAATAAAGACATGGTTCGGGTGTATATTAAAAAAGAAGCTCTGTCCAAATCAGAATATTCCAGCAAGGTTAGGAAAACCAATGCCAAAACCAATGCAGGTCCTCACTTTGAGTTTAGGGTTACCAACTGGGAAAAGTTTGAGGACAGAATGCAGGAATTTTATAAATCCAATCCAACCTTGCCTGAAGTCCCGACAAATACAATTACCGAAGGCGAATGGTTCGGACCAGTGGCTAACACACTTGTTACCATTGTTCTATTTGTTGGTTTGTGGGTACTTTTAATGAGAAAAATGGGGGGGCCGAGCGGTGGTGGCGGTCCAGGTGGTATTTTTAATATAGGAAAATCAAAAGCAACACTTTTTGAAAAAGGTACAAGAGTAAACATAAACTTTGGAGATGTTGCAGGTCTTGATGAGGCTAAAGTAGAAGTAATGGAAATTGTGGATTTTCTGAAAAATCCCAAAAAATATACTGCATTAGGTGGAAAAATTCCAAAAGGTGCCTTATTAGTCGGTCCTCCGGGAACGGGTAAAACCTTATTGGCAAAAGCAATGGCCGGTGAGGCACAAGTTCCATTCTTTAGTTTAAGCGGAAGTGATTTTGTTGAAATGTTTGTTGGTGTAGGTGCCAGTCGGGTTAGGGACCTATTTAAGCAGGCAAGAGAAAAAGCGCCATGTATTATATTTATAGATGAGATAGATGCAATAGGACGTGCTAGAGGCAGAAATGCGCTAATGAGCAATGATGAAAGAGAAAATACATTGAACCAATTATTGGTTGAGATGGATGGTTTTGCAACCGATATTGGTATCATCATTTTGGCTGCAACAAACCGCCCGGATGTATTGGATACCGCATTGCTTAGACCAGGAAGATTTGACAGACAGATTTCTATAGACAGACCCGATGTAAAAGGTCGCGAAGCAATTTTCAAAGTTCACCTGAAGCCAATCAAGACATCTGAAACACTGGATATTCATAAAATGGCCGAACAAACACCAGGCTTTGCCGGAGCAGATATTGCCAATGTTTGTAACGAAGCTGCCTTGATTGCAGCTAGAAAAGGAAAAGAAGCCGTTGACATGTCTGATTTTCAAGATGCAATCGATAGGGTAATTGGTGGATTGGAAAAGAAAAATAAAATTATTTTACCAGAAGAAAAAGAAATCATTGCTTACCACGAAGCAGGTCATGCTGTCTGCGGATGGTTCCTTGAACATGCTTATCCGCTGTTGAAGGTAACAATAGTTCCTAGAGGAACAGCAGCTTTGGGTTATGCCCAATACACTCCCAAAGAACAATACTTATACAACACAGACCAACTTTTTGATCAGATATGTATGACACTTGGCGGACGTGCAGCAGAAGACATTTTCTTTGGAAAAATCTCTACAGGCGCAAGCAATGACCTACAACAAATCACCAAAATGGCCTATAGCATGGTGACAGTTTATGGCATGAACAGTAAAATTGGTAATGTAAGTTTTTACGACCCCCAACAAGAAAATACCTTTACAAAACCTTATAGTGAAGAAACAGGTAAGATGATAGACGATGAAGTAAGGAAGTTAATTGCAAGTGCTTACGTCCACACCAAAAACCTCCTTACTGAAAGAAAAAATGAAGTAGAATTATTAGCCAAAGAGTTGTTGGAAAAAGAAGTATTATTCCAGGCAGATGTAGAAAAACTGATTGGAAAGAGACCTTATGAAGAAAAGAAAATTTTGGATATCGCACTTCATGGAAATCAAGAAGTAGGGGCTCCTCCAGAAAAAACAATAATTGATATTTCTGCTAACAACAGCTAATGAAATAATATGAATGGTTCATCTGCAAAAGAGAACATTTTAAAAAAAATAAGACAGGCACTGGCTACACCGGTGCCTGTTCCATTTCCTGAAAGTGAAGGAAACAATAGCGTGTTTCATCCGCTCCAAAAAGACCTGGAAGTAGAATTTGCTGAAAACTTTTCATCGCTACTTGGGAGGTTTTCATTTTGCATAGATGAAAAAGAATTAGCTGATCAATTACACCTTTTAATAGAAAAGAAACAATTGCAGCATATTTTCTGTAATGAACCTGAAATAACAGAAAAACTACAAGCGCATGGTTTCAATGAAATGGCATCTGATGATATAGCCACTGCAGATGCCAGCATCACTAGTTGCGAACTCTTAATAGCAAGAACGGGAAGCATCGTGCTTAGTTCAGCATCTCAAAGTGGCAGAACCGCAAGTGTATATGCACCGGTACATATTTGTATCGCTTATTCCAGACAATTGGTGTATGATATCAAAGAAGGGCTTCAGCAACTGAAGGATGAATATGGCGACAAACTTCCCTCCTTTATCACCTTGGCAACAGGTCCCAGCAGAACAGCCGATATAGAAAAGACTCTGGTAGTAGGCATACATGGTCCAAAGGAAGTTTTTGTTTTCCTTGTAGAATGAAAATAATGACGTCAATCATTTATAATTTTGAACATTTACTTTGGCATTTCATTATCTTTATGATATGAAAAATACGCTAACCAAGCTTTTTGTATACGGTTCTTTAAGAAGTGGCTTTCATAACCCTGCTTACGATTATATCAGCAAATTCTTCACATTGGATGGTGAGGCTACAGTGAAAGGAAAACTCTATGATATGGGAGGTTATCCTGCTGCAATACCATGTACTGACGAATATTATATTTTAGGCGAATTGTATGAATTAAAACAGGCGGAAGATTTTTCGTGGGCAATTGCACAACTGGATGAATATGAAGGAGTGAACCCTGGCGAAGATGAATTGCCGCTCTATAAACGAGATATTGCCGAAGTGCAAATAAAAGGCGAAAAAAACAATGCTTGGATTTATTGGTTTATTGGAAATGTAGAAGGACAACCCATCATTTCTTCGGGTGATGTAAAGGAATTTGTCAAACAAAAAAGTAGACTCTGATTATCATAGTTCGATGACCGCAAAAGATGTTCATTGGATAAATTCATCACTTTAGATCAATATTTTCAATCGAATTATTGTGCTTTAAAATTGACTAATGAACTTACCCTCCGGTAAAAAAATATATTTCCTTTCTGATTTTCATCTTGGCGCACCAAACCATGCTGACAGTTTAGCCAGAGAGAAGAAAATTGTATCATTTCTCAC
>JANMZN010000273.1:0-2915 GCA_031383285.1 Segetibacter sp. | reverse complement strand
TTAAAAGTGTTTTTCTGTTAGTGAAAGATTAGGTGGTTCTTATTTCGAACCCGGCAACTTGTACCGATTTTTCGGTTGGGTCTTTTTCGTGTCTTTTGCCGAAGATGCCTGAAGCTTTTTTGAAAAGTGATTTTATTTTGTTCTTATTTATCTGCAGATTTCCTATATAGACTGATTTATCTTCTTCATCGGTATTGATTACTTTTTTATACACTGCCTGACTGGCGATTGAAGGTAGTTCAGGGGTTAACGGATTACTTGCAGCGACAGTTGAGGAAGTAATCAATTTGTTGTTTGAACCAACCACCCCTATTGTATTTGGCAGTGGTATTATGGATGTTTCATTTTTATTGGTAGCTACTGTTATATTATTGTCAGGCACTAATGGTTGCGGTATGTTTTCATTCTTTTGATTCACTAAATATTCTATTTGATCTTGCTTGTGCGATTGTGATTTAGGTTCGACAAACTTTGTTGTTTTAGGATTACTTTTATTTTTCACTTTAAGAACAGCTGCTTTAGAATGTAACGGGTCAACTATGTTTTGTGTTACAGTCTGTTCATTATTTTTTTGAATTTTATTTTCTTCCTTTCGGTCAACAGTTGGATTATTTATTGCTAGAGGGGCAGTCTTTAAATTGTTGTCATCATTCGATGCAAACCATGAAAACGCAACAATACCAATGACAGCAGCGGCCACACTCATTCTCATCCATAACATTGAAACTACTCTTCTTTCTTTTCTGAGTAATGCTTTTTTGTTATTAAAAATAATGGCTTCTGGTTTTAGTTTTGTTTTATGCAGCAAGGTAAATTCGTCCTGCAATTTCGGATGCTGTAGTACAAATTTCTCTACACTTGCTTTCTCAGTATTATTTAATTCATTGTCTACCGAAAGCAAAAAATATGTTTCATAATTGTTGATGGAAATGCCGGTTTCTTTTTTTAGTAAGGTGTCTTTTTGATTAAAATGAATATCGTCTAAAGATAGAACAGCTTGTTGAAGCATCTCAAACTCTGACCTTAGGTCTTCATTTTGGGCAATAAAATTTTCGACAGCCAACCTTTGTTCAGCATTCAGTTCATTATCTACGTACAGTAGAAAATATTCTTCGTAATTATGTCTTTCGACTTTCAACATTTTTCTAAATGACTTTTATTGTTTCTCCTCAAAAAATTAGCTAATTTGTTTACTAGCTACTTAATTTCACATCACATTTTCTCTGCTCACCAAATACTTTTTAAGCGTAAGGCGGGCTCTGTGCAAATACACCTTTACCTGACTCTCATTTAATCCTGTAATTTTTCCAATCTCTTCATAGCTATATCCTTCGTAATCTTTCAGCATGACCAGACTTTTTTGTGTTTCATTTAGTTTGTTAAGTGCTTTGTGCAACGTCTCTTGTACACCCACTTCTTTTTGATGATTGGTCCCTCTGCTGGTTTCCGAAAATTCGTCTGTTAAAGTTATTCTCTTATGCTTTCTGATGTGATCGATCATTTGGTTGTAGGCAACAGTAAACAAATAGGATTTGCTCTTTTCATTGTCCACTGAGTCTCTGTTACGCCACATTTTCTCATAAGCAGACTGTACAATGTCTCGGGCATCTTCTTCATGCCGGATATTTTTCACTATAAAGCGAAAGACATTGTCGGCATAAAGGTGGACACATTCGTTATATTGTTTTTCAGTCATAGATCAGCCTGTATTCTGGTATATTATGCAGTGATACGTAAACAGGGATAAAAAGTTACAAATCGTATAAAATTATTTTGAAAAGGCCACAAACAGCAATTTGGACACCGATTCAACAAAGATAAAATCATTGTTGGTGGGTTTGATCTCCACTTTATTTGAACATTTTTCGATAATACAAGTAAGGGTTGCTTTCCTTTTAGTTTCCCAAATAAAGATAGAAACAGCTAGTGTAAAGGATATTATTGCAAATCTGAGTAGGTGTTTTGGCTTCATAACAGCTTGGTTTACTGTAATAATAAACGAAGGTAAAGTTGAAATGTTACAGATACCAACAATGGATATTATTTTATAGTTTGTTTACACAGAATTAACATTAGTAATAGATTGCTGATCATCATTAATTTAATTGTTTGTTTAAAATATTTCTTGTCTTAATTATCTTTGACATCAAAGCCATCCATATGAATGAACAATTTGTGAGCAGGTTAGCAGCAGAACTAAACGAAATTGAGACAGCAGGTTTATTTAAAAAAGAGCGAATTATTGTCGGTCCACAAGGTGCTGAAATAACGGTGACGCTGCCCAACGGACAGTCTGAGAGTAAAAAAGTACTTAACTTTTGTGCCAACAATTACCTTGGTCTTTCGTCTCATCCACAAGTAATAGAAGCCGCTAAGAAGGCAATAGATAGCCATGGTTTTGGCATGAGCAGTGTGCGTTTTATATGTGGCACGCAGGATATACACAAAGAACTGGAACAGAAAATAGCTGACTTTTTAGGCACAGAAGATACTATTTTATATGCTGCAGCTTTTGATGCCAATGGAGGTGTTTTTGAGCCCCTTTTTGGCGAACAGGATGCCATCATCAGCGATGCGCTTAATCACGCCTCTATAATAGATGGTGTAAGGTTGTGTAAAGCTCAACGCTATCGATATGAGCACAATAACATGGATGATTTGGAGGCTAAGCTGAAAGAATCGCAGCATTTGCGTAGCAGGGTTATTGTTACTGATGGTTCCTTCAGCATGGATGGAACAATTGCCAGGTTGGACCTGATTTGTGACCTCGCAGATAAATACGATGCTATTGTAATGGTAGATGAATGCCACAGCAGTGGTTTTTTGGGAAAGACAGGTAGAGGAACCCATGAGTACCGTGGTGTAATGGGAAGGATTGATATTATTACCGGCACGCTCGGTAAAGCATTGGGCGG
>JANMZN010000271.1:0-2857 GCA_031383285.1 Segetibacter sp. | reverse complement strand
GGCTAAATCTCTTTTAGAAAAAGCATTACCCTGCTCCTTTTTAATTTCAATCAACATTAGAAGCCGCTTTGTTTTAGTATGGCTGCAATTCTTTCTTAATTGATTAAGTTCTTTTAGCTCCTCTTTAACGGATAGTAATTTGGGTTTTGACATTGTATTTATAATTTAGTCCAAAATTAAACAAAAAAAATCCAATTATATCAATTGGACTAAATTTATTTTATAATTGGTATAATTTACTCACCCCTCTCCAGCCTGTCCGTCATTAGTAGGAGAGAGCCTGTCCGCCGAGGTGTGGGCCGTGGGTTGGTCCTATTTAGTACTCTGTTGCAAAAAAGATATTTTTGATATTTGGACACAATCAATTCTATAAACTACTACAATAAAGTGGAAAACTAATTTTGGGCTTACTAATTTTTCTTTTCCAAAAAAAAATAGTAGTTCTACCTTAATTTTACTCCTTAGTGTTTAATGCATTACACTATTTTCAAGTACTATGTCAACAACTGTTTTCGAAAAAAACATCAAGACCTTGGCCTTTTCTTTTAAAAAAGAAAGCGATCCGGGTGGTGTGTTATTGACCGAAAATTATACCCAGTTAAATGACATTTCACCACAAGAATTATTTGCACTAGAAACAGCAAAAGAAAAGTTTGAAGCTGATGCTGTTTACTTCCGATATTTTCAAGATGGCAGAGGTGCTGTTCAACAGATATATATCTACGACAATACAGAACAGTTATTAAGTGAAAAAAACAAAAGGGATATTCATATAAAAGTTTGGAGCGGTTGCCAGGTTCCAATGTTCATCATCATTGAAAAAACGGAGGCAATTGTTTTTGATGCACGAAAGAGACTTGAAAATGACAATGAAAACTTTGCTTTCGAAACCATACAATTATTTGGGGAAGCAATACATAAGTTTTCGGCAGCCAGTTTTGATGATGGTATGTTTTGGGAAGAGGAAAGAAATAAAGACAGTTTTCAATTTTCAACATCAGCTTATAAAACTTTGGTGGATGGCTTATTAAAAGTTTACGAAGATTTTCAAAAAAAATCAGGACTTAACAGCCATCTAGTTTTGAAATTATTATTACAATGCTTACTCATTAAATATCTTGAAGAAAGGGACAACGAAAGGGGTTACTTTTCAGCAAAATATTTTCTAAACAAATTTGAATGCAAGAACTTTTGCAGTGTGATAAGGGCAGGAAAGTTATTGGATCTCTTAGATGTGTTAGGAGAAGATTTTAACGGTAAAATATTTGAATGGAATAAGATTGACGAGATAGAAGAACGCAAATTACTTCAAGAACCTATCGTACAAAGTCTAGCTGAATATCTTGATGGCAAGGTGGATGAAAAAGGTCAGATAAATATTTGGAGGCGCTATTCATTTAAAAGCTTACCAGTAGAATTAATAAGTTCGGTTTATGAAACATTGCTGACCGATAGTAAAGATATTGTTTACACCCCCGAAATGATTGTAAGCACTTTAGTAGATGAGTGTATGCCATTGAAAAAGCCACAGCAAAACTTTAAAGTGATTGACGTTAGTTGCGGTTCGGGGATCTTTTTAGTAAAGGTTTACAAACGGATTATTCAGTGGTGGCGTTATGAACAATGGAAGGCGACTGGCGAACTGAAAAAGCCATCTTTGAAGGTATTAAAACAGCTTCTGACCGAAAGTATCTATGGGGTAGATATTGAAGGTGATGCGATACGGTTAACTGTTTTTAGCTTGGCATTGGCAATGCTGGATGAAGTTGATTTAGATCCACCAAATTGGGAAAAACTTCGGTTTCCAGACTTGAGTAAAGCAAATATCAGAAACCGGGACTTCTTTGAGTACATTACTGATTACCCACCAAATGATTTTAATTTAGTTATTGGTAATCCGCCGTTTAATCTACAATCTTTTGATGGAAAGGAAATAAAACGGGAACCCCATTTTAAAAAGCTTGAAAAAGATTATGGGTATAAAAGCGAAATAAAAAACCCAGATAATAACCCGGCTTTACACTTTTTAGTACAAGCACTTAAGTTACTAAAAACAGATGCGATCCTTTGCCTGATACAACCATCGGGCCCCTTGCTTTATCAGAAAGATGAGAATTTCAAAAAGGCTGTTTTTGGAAAAAATAAGGTTTTGCAAATTCTTGATTTTACCAAGCTAGATGATGTATTATGGGGCGAACGTACTGTTGCAACAGCTGCTATTTTTTTACAAAAATGTTTACCCGATAAGGAAGATTTAGTTCATATTATCGCTGATAGGACATTTGCGAATTTAAACAAACTCTTTTTAGAATTAGACCATTACAACTTTCATATTGTTGGCAAAGTAGACGCAATGAACAATGCAAATGTTTGGAAAGCTAATTTGGTCGGTGGAGGAAGGTTGGGTAATCTTATTAATCGGCTTTCTAAATTTGAGACACTTGGCGACTTCTTAAAGAAAAAAAAGAGAGAAAATAATTGGATTTTCGGAGATGGGTTTATCAAAGGCAAACCTGATGAATTATTAGTTGCCACAGATTTTGACAAAAAGAAAGGGGGCTATTCTTCCGCTCCCTATTTAAAAGGAAGCGAATGCTTTAATCCAGAAGATTTTACTGAAAATGGGATACGCCAAACTTACACTTTAGATGATACCTTTTATCAATGGAAGCGACAGCCGGAATTGTTTCAACCTCCATTATTATTGATTAAAAAAAATATGGGCGTAGAGAGTATACCCATAATTTACTTTGATAAAGCAATTGCCTTTAAGAATGAAGTAATAGGTATTCATGCTCCTGCTGAAGACTTTCCACTTCTTAAAAAAATCGAAAATTTTATTAAGGATAATCAAGTT
>JANMZN010000511.1:0-18750 GCA_031383285.1 Segetibacter sp. | reverse complement strand
AATTTTGCAGAATGTCAGCCGCTTTGTGTTATTCGAAATCCGAAGAAGAAAATACAGATTGAATTTCATCCATCCCAATCATATCCCTACCTTCAGATATATACACCGGACAGCAGAAAAAGTATTGCCATAGAAAACCTTAGTGCAGCACCGGATGCATTTAACAATGGGTTGGGTTTAATCGTTTTATCGCCAAAAGAACATGCAGTATTTAGTACTAAGTTTAAAGTAAAATCAATATAAAGGATCAATATGGCAGCAGAAACCATCAGCAAAGCATTTGTTCAAAAGTTCAATAAAAATTCAAGGATATTTTTCTCTCCGGGGCGCATCAATTTGATTGGCGAACACGTAGACTATAATGATGGATTCGTAATGCCTGCTGCTATTGATAAAGGTATTTGGTATGCCTTGGCTTCCAACAATACAGACACAATCAATTTGGTTAGCTACGACCTCCATGAGGAGTATAGCGTTTCACTAAATGAAATAAACCCGATAAAAGGTTGGCAGGATTATCTGTTGGGCGTTGTTGATCAAATTCAAAAAAGCAAATTAATCATCGGAGGCTTTGATTGTGTATTTGGTGGAAACCTTCCGGTTGGAGCAGGATTGTCATCATCAGCAGCAGTAGAATGTGGTTTACTATTTGGACTTAATGAAATATTTAATCTGAAATTAGATAGAGAAGCTATAGCTGGAATGGCTCAGAAAGCAGAGCATACTTTTCCCGGAGTACAATGCGGTATAATGGATCAGTTCGCCAATATGATGGGCAAGCAAGACCAAGTTATTTTACTAGACTGCCGATCATTGGAATACAAATATTTCCCTTTGTTGTTGCAGGATTACTCATTGGTACTCATCAACACAAAAGTGCATCACTCATTGGCTAGTGGAGAATACAATATTCGCCGGAAACAATGCGCTGAAGGATTTGTTAAATTACATGCTTTTCTTCCCGGCATCAATTCATTCAGAGACCTTGATCCAGATGATGTAGAAGCATATAAAAATGAATTAGGGGATATAGTTTACCGGCGATGTCTTTTTGTAACACAAGAAATAGAACGTACCCAACATGCAGCCGAACACCTTGAAAAAAATGAAATGGAAACCTTTGGCAAACTAATGTATCAAACTCATGAAGGTTTGTCCAAACTATATGAAGTTAGCTGCAAAGAATTAGATTTTTTGGTCGAAAAAGCAAGTGCTCATCCAATCATTATTGGTAGCAGGGTAATGGGCGGTGGCTTTGGCGGGTGTACGATAAACCTTGTTTATAAAAATGAATGGAAAGCAGTAGTTAAAGAAATAACCGATGCTTACAAAACCGAATTTGGAATAGATGCAGAAGTATATGAAGTAGCTACAAGCAATGGAACCTATGAAATACTTTGACTTCCATTTTCAATTCAAATCACACTTTAATAGCTCAAAACACCTAAGTGACAAAGATCACGTTTTCTCACCTTAGCTCCATGTAGCTTTGCACCATTAAAGGCAAGCGATAGATTAAAATATCAAACGCTTCCGCATTCTTTAACGCTTCCAAATTTTTGAACATGAACGAGCATTTTTATGATGTTTCCGTAACGTGGGATGCCGATAGAAAAGGCACCATGCATTCAGAAGTTTTACCAACAACCATTGAAGTAGCTACTCCACCACAATTCCCAAAAGGAATAGATGGAATATGGTCGCCTGAACATCTATTTGTAGCGGCAATAAACAGTTGTCTGATGACCACTTTTCTAGCTATCGCCGAGAATTTTAAATTGGAATACAAAAGTTTCACATCAGATGCTGTTGGTAAATTAGCATTGATTGATGGTAAATACATGATGAGTGAAGTGTTATTAAAACCTAAAGTAGTGATTAATAACAAGGAAGACTATGACAAAGCGATACGGGTGTTACAAAAATCAGCAGCAGCATGTCTGATAGCCAATTCAGTAAAGTCAACAATAAAAATGGAGCCAACTGTTGAAGTTGATTTTCAAATGAAAGTGGTTTAAAAATTTCATTATTTTTGGTTGTATATGGAACCGAAAATAAAACAATGGATAGAAAAACTACCTGATGAAAAAAGAGCCAACGCTCTTTTACTCCGAAATATTTTGCTTTCTGTAAATAGTGAAATTGAAGAGACCATCAAATGGGGCAACCTTACTTATACTTTTGGAAAGTCAAATCTTGTTTTCATTTACACCTATGCCACTATAGATTACATCAACCTTGGATTTTTATTCGCAACTTCTTTATCTGATCCAAAAAGTCGTTTTATAGGAACTGGAAAAGGAATGCGGCACATTAAGATAAGGACAGAAAAAGACATACCTACTGCTCAGGTAAAAAAATGGGTGAAAGAAACATTGATTTTATTGAAATCAAACATGAACAGTTCCTAAAAAAGGAATTAAAAGGGCAATCCAATTGCAAGATTATAAATCATATTTTCCTTTCGCCATTGACTACTTGAAAAATCAATTTTATTGATTACACTTCTTTGTCCATCAGGCAGCCACGGCTTTCTCAATGGAATTCCTAGATCTAATCTTAGTAATAATATGACTAGATCTATTCTAATACCTATTCCTGCATCAATGGCAATTTCTTTTAAAAAGGTTTTAGAGAATTTGCCTCCAGGCTGATCACTATTATTATTCCACAACCAAACATTACCAGCATCTATAAACAGTGCTCCATAAAAAATATTCACAATTTTAATCCTGAATTCTGAATTCAATTCTAATTTCAAATCACCCGTCATTTCTGGTAGGAAGCCACTACTATCAAACAACAATCCACCATTGTATGATCCGGGACCCACTGACCTACTTCTAAAACCTCTCAAACTATTGTTTCCTCCTACAAAAAACTGTTTTACAAATGGAAGTATGGTAGAATTTCCATAGGGATATGCCACACCTAAAATTATCCGGTTAGCCCATTGATTTTGCAAACCTACCCGTATATATTTCCTTAGATCCAGTTCTGTCTTTATAAACTGAGAAAAAGGTGTCCCCCAGATTTTTTTTATTTGACCTTTTTTTGCAGACGCCCCAGAAATAAGGCCCGCTATATTACCCGACAAATCAAGTAATCCATTAAAATACCATCCAGAAGTATTGAGCTGACCGGTAGTTAATTCATTGAAATTGTAATTGTAACTTGATCCCATAATAAACTGAGTATCGATACTCCTTTTCAATACTGGATTGTTTTGAATACTCTTAATATATTCTTCAGTAACACTCAAGGGTTGAACATAATTGACAACAATAGGACTAAATCTATGTTCTTTCGTTATGCTTTCTTTCCATATATATCCTACCTGTGCCCGAAAGGAATTTAAAGCATATAACTTTTGTCTGGTTAGTATATCGTACCCCAACTGAAAGTTTGTTCTTGGAACAAAGGCATTTGAAGTATTGACACTAAAAAAAGGGATAAGAAATCGAGGACTAGATAAATTCATCTCTATGCCATACCTCAAAGTATTATAGCCCGCATATTGACCACTAAATTGTACTTCTGCACCTACGTAGGCAGATAAGGAGAGTAATTCAGCAGCCTTAAAAGTATTCCTATTGCGCCAATTAATTGTTATTTCGGAACCTGTCACATTACTGGATTTGGTCAAACCACCTATTTCTGCACTCAACGATTTTTTCTTCATTGGAGTCAGATAGTAATAGGCGTTTAATCTGAAAGAGTCGGCTACCACTTCAAATCTGTTTTTTACAAATTGAAAAGTGCCGAGATTAATCAACCTGCTGAGTGAAAGATTGTGATCTGTTCTATTGTAAAGTGTACCGGATCTGACTGTCAATATTCTGCTAAACAATTCAGGTTTGAATGTTTTTCTTCTATCAATAATTTGGAACCCATTCACCATTTCAGAATCAGTTTTTAGCGTATCTCTCAGCGCTGATGTTAGATTATAATTTGAATAAATGAATACCCTATCAATACTATAAGTCTGCTTAGATGCAAAGGGAATATCTGGCTTGTATTTAACATATAAATTAACAAGATGACCGCCTATTGTACTATCTACCAAAACAACCAATTGTTCAGGATTGAAAAAATAATAACCTTGTTCTTTTAGATGCATATCTATCCTTAACCTTTCTCCCTTTATCACATCTAGCATAAACGGATCACCACGCTTCAAAATAGTTTTAGATACAATACTCCTAATAGCAATACTGATATTGCTACTATCCGATGGAAATGATACTGAGTCTATTTTATATTGCATACCTGTAACAGCTTTATAAGTAGCAACTCCTACGTTTATATTTATTGTTGTATCACCTTTTACAATTGCATGAAAAAAACCTTTGTTCTCCAAAAAATTGGTAAGTAACTGTACATTCTTATCCACATTCACAAAGCTCATTAAAACTGGAGGTTCGCCAATTTTTCTTAAAAATTTAGAAACAAAATTATTGCCACTCCCTGCCATATTGTAGAACCCCAATTTAAATCTAATACCCAAAAACTTACTGTTGGGGGTTGGCCGAATTAAATGTTCTAAATCATTTTTAATGATTTTCTTTTCTCTATTGGATGATGCTGAATCTTGCAATTCCAATGAAGCCCCGGTATACAAAGCATCACCGGCAGGAATATTTTTTCTACTGCATCCTAAGGCAAAGAAAGCCAGCAAAACGGCTATTAATTGAATAGATATTGATGTCTTATTAATTGAAATCATTTACATGTTTTTTCAAGGAAAACTGATCCGATAATACATAACTGGTATGAACCAATCAGCAAATAATAATTTTTAATTTTCCTATCACATTTTCTCATTAACAACTTGTATTTCTGTAGCTGGTATCAACTTTTTATTTTTAGAAGGCTTCCTTTTTCTTTTATTTCTAAAAATTTCTTTAAACTTATTATAATCAACAGCGATAATAAATTTCAAACCCGTTTCTACTACCATTCCTTCAATGATAGCATCAAAATCATTTTTCCTATATCCTCGTACCAGGTACCGACCATCTTGTGTGAGTTTGTAATCTATGGTGATATTGCCTACTACATTACTTCCACTCTGCCCATTTGATTGCTTTGGACCTTCTATTTCGTAATTACTACCTACCGATATTTTCAAACGATCATTCAACAGTTGTTTAGACACTTGTACATTAAAGTCAGTCCTATCTCTTCTTTCACCAGTTGAATAATCATCTGCCGAGTTTACATCAAAGGAAATATCAACGCCGGCAATAAGGTCACCGGCTAGTCTATTTAATTGCTCCGTCAAAATTTTACTTACACTCTGCTTGGCAAATGAAGTAGCATTAAACCCACTAGAACTACTACTTTGAAATGGATTTTCTGAAACAAACCTATTGAGTAATAACAATGCAAAGACTTGTTTATTCAGCTCAGATGGTTCTTGCTTTATTTGATCTAGTCTAGCATTTACATTCAGCAATATATCATTGGAGACCCTAGCAGTATTTTCAATTGGCAATGCTATGTCAAACGTAAGTATTGGTTTCAATAATTCCCCCTTCATTTTTAACAAAACCTGAAACGGTAACTTTTGTTGGTAATAAATCTTTGTGTCATCATTTATTTGGTTCTGTACCAAATCTATGGCCGAAGTGTTTGCAATGTACACTGCTGTTACATCCATCTCTGCCGTAGTAGGTTCTCCTGTCCATGTAATTTTACTCCCCTTTACAATGTCAAATTTTCTACGCAAAAAATTGAACGATAGCTCGTACCCACCTGTCTCTAATTCATAGGTACCTGTGAGGGTAATTTTTCCACTAGGATCTATGCCTCCATTTAAAAACGCTTCTCCTTGAAGGTTTACAAGATCCCCATTTGCTTCATCTATTACCAAATTAAAATTAGCCTCTTTTACTACCTGTATATTAACCGAAACATCTAAACCAGTAATTGCACTGTTGTTAAGTGTAGAATCATATCGCTTCAATAATGAACTAAAAATAGAATCTGTGCCATCCAAATCCATATCTACAAACTCAATTATTCCCTTTCTATCTACTATACCCATTTCTGTTTGTGGCAGCACCACAGTAAAGTTGGTTCGCTTATTTACAATTAACTTCCCATCTACAATCGGTGCCAAAGATGTACCCTTTAAGGTCATGTTGGTAGTAAAATAAAGCTGACCATAATACAAGCTGTTTTTCATTTTTACTGTATTGATAGCCCTGAAGTCATTTGCTTTAATTGTCAAATCAAAATTAAAATCAGTGAAATTGGTTGTTCTGGCAAATCCGTCAACAATCAATAGGTTATTGGAGGAGTCTTTGACTTTGAAAGTATCAAATTTTATTCCTTGATTATCAACTGTAATACGCTCATTATTTATTGCAAAAATACTTCCTAACATAGGAATAAAAAATTGCGTCTTTTTAAAATTTATGTTCCCATTTATTTCAGGTTTTTCAATTGTACCCTTTATAGCCACATTTCCATTCAAACTTCCTGAAGCACTATCTATCATGCTCATACTAAATGCTTCCAATGTTTTAAGTGGCAGTGATTTTATTTCAACATTCATGTCCATTAGACTACTATTATTGGGCTTTAAATAATAATTGCCCGTCAAGTTTGCTTCATTGCCTCTGCCCGATATTGAAATGTTGGTAGCAAACACATTCTTTACAGTATTGCTAACCTTTATATTGACATCTCCTATTGTATCCTTTTTTATAGAGAGGTTTTTCATAACTAAATCAGTTACAAAATTTGGCTGCTTCATCAGGTCATTTATTTCTACATTACCATTTAAGGAACCATTTACCAAAAGCGAATCGGGTTGCACAAATGCAGATAAAGTGGCAAGCCTGAAATTTTTAAAAGAAATAAAAAGTGGGTAATTGGCTTTTTCGGCAGTAGTATTTAAAACTACATGTTGATCCCCATTTTCTAAATCAAAATCTGATATCTGAATTTGATTATCAACTAAGCTAATTTGATTATTTTTTGAAATAAACCATGGATCATAATTGAGCATAAGACTATCCGGGCTAATAGTGATGCTATAGCTTTTTTCACTATTCCGACTAACCAAACCATTAATCGCATATTTAGGCTTCGCCGCTCGATCTTTTGTAAATAGACCAAAATCTAGTTTTGTGTTTGTAAGATTAGCTTTCAGGGTTGTACCAAATAATTCAAGGTTAGAACCACTTTTAAATGATTCAATATTGGTGATAATATCCAACCCAGAAGACGACGAATTGGCGCTGACTGTAAAGCTATCCAAAACGTTTTCATTGTAGTTGAGGTAAGGCAATACCATATTTGCTTTAATGCCTTCAATATTTGACAATGATGAAGAAAACAAAAGGCCATCAAACCGCTTTATTCCAGGAAGAAAACTATGCAGAATCGGATGATCTACAACACTAAGTTGGAGTGCTACATCGTACGGATTAACAATTTTTGGATGCAATTTGTTTTCAAAAGGAATATATGGTAATACAGCATGTTGAACAATATCACCTAATTCCGCAATTTTATATTCACCAGATATTTCACCATTCATAAAACCTGACTGAATTGCAATTTTTTGCTGCTGATTTATAAAAGATGCAAGTACTGAAACAGTATCCAAAGCTATCCGCTGCCCATTAGCCACTACTACAATCTTGGTCAATTGCACATCCCCATTTATAGAATCAATACTGAGCATAGGAAAATTAGCAGTAACCTTTCCGTGCAGATAAATTGGTTCCGCAGTCCAATGAAGTGCACTGGTATTAATGCTGTCAATATCAGCAGCCAATGAAACATCCGAAAGCAAATCACCAATCGTTCCTTTAGCTAGTACATTCATTGCAATATTGGTATCATTAATCCTTGCAGCAGATATAAATTTTTTGTTTGCAAGGCTTGCTTCTAAATTGAGGTCTTTATAATTATACTTCATCACTTCGGCCGAAAATATAGTTCCATCTATATCTACACTTGCGGTATTAGGGTTGTATCCTCTTCCGGATACTTTAAACCGGGCTGTCACCATACCCAGTTTTTGAGGGTTCTTCATAATAGCACCCATGTTTAAATTTCTTGTAGAAACATCTGCTGTATAAACAGCACCATCCTTATTTAAAGCGTTACTAATTCGCCCCTTCAAACTTGCAGATCCTAGGGAGGTACTAATAGAAAGATCTGCAAATCCATCATTCATTCCACCACTTATTTTACCTGAAGCTTGTATTAGATCGGGTATTGTGATTGTATTTGGAATAGTTGCAACAGGCAATAATGAAACTAAATCCATTCTGCTAGTCTTAAACTTTTTTATTAAAAAATTACCACTCACTTTTTTGGCATCAAGTGCATTCAATACTATGCCGTTTAAGTCAACATCCGTTTGTTGAAATCCTCTAAATTGGAATGTTTCGATTAATAATTTTCTTAGGCTACCATGCACGTTTGCATTAATAAAAAATTTATCAAATCGATTCCTAAAAGCCGGATTTTTCGATAGCGCAGGCATAAAAGTGAGCATATCTTTAACCGACAAATAGCTTTCATCAATATTAATTTCCATTTCTAGCAATTCAATTTTCTTTTGAATAGCTGCCAACGATGGATAACGTAAAATGGCACTTCTTTTTATTAATGAACTTGGAGTTTTTAAATATAATTTTTCTAGCGATGTTTGTTTATCTGTGTGAAGAATTTCAGCTTGCAAATCGGATAACACAAAACCATTGCTTTCGGTCATTTTAGCGTTTGCAATATTCAATGCAATTGAATCTTTATGAAATAGAAAGTGATTGGCATGTAATACAAAATCCTGCATAGCTAAATGCGAATAATCTATTCCATATTTTATCTTTAGAACATTGTTATCATCAAACGAAAAATCTGCATCATCTATCAATAGGGAAGCAACAGTTATTTTCCATGGAAAATTTGAAATTGCAGCGGTTTTGATTTGACTGTTGGTCGTATTAATTATAAGAGGATTATTCTTCACTACATCAAGGATAAGGTATCCATCCAATTTCCTCAATTCTATATCCTTTAATTCAATTACAGAATTTGCCAAATCCAACTTTTCCGGATGTATCCTGATACGCTTAATTTTAAAAGCCGTTGATAACTTAGATGCATCATCAGTATATTTTATATCCGTATTGCTAATGAGCACTTCCTTATTGACTATACCTAAATTTATGGGTGCTTCGTTATCAGGAATAAGACCTACAGTCGAAACTACTGAAGGATATGAAATTGGTTTTGATTGATGCACAATCCCTGTTAAACCATCCAATACAATTCTAGGTACATTAAATACCAAATTAGACAAATCGACCGATTTTATTTCAGCATCAAAATGATGCACTGAAACATTTGCATAATTTTCAGATTCTAAATCACGAAAGTCAAGTCTTATCCTGTCTAATACTATTTTTGAAATAGCAAATTTAATCAATCCAGTATCCTTAACAGCTTTATCTTGATCTGACAAAAAAGCGTCTGGTATAAACTGAAAATTAAAAGCCGTATCACCTTTTTGACGTTTTACATTTGCATAAAAACCATCCAAGCTAATTTCGTTTATTTTAATCTCACTTTTCAGCAATTTAAACATATCAATGTCCACCATCAATCTCTTGCCAAATAGAAGCGTATCTTTTTGCTGATCTTCTAAATACACACCCTCTAAAACAACTAGTTTTGGGAATGTAATTCCAAGCCGATTTATTGAAACTCTTGTATTTAGTTTGGCACTTAAGTAAGCAACCATTTTATCTTTTGCAAAGTTCTGAACAAGTGCTGTTTGAAGGAGCAAAAAAATAACTAATAATAACACCATTAAGGAAATCAAAAAAAAACCGAAATACTTTCCAATTTTTCTAAATACAATAATAAGTCTAGAAGGAAGTTGTTTTTTATTCATAAAATTCACATCAGAAAAAATCAGGAAAAAGGTAGCGAAAAAAAATTGATTTGCCAATTATAACTTAACAATCAAGTAATAAACAAGATTATCACCAATTGGGAAAAATAAAGACAAATTGTAGAATAAATTCCGCAAAGAGGGCACTTTTCCTATTTTCTATTTTTCATCACCCATGCAATTAATCCGACAACTAATAAAACAATCAGAATACCAACCCAAACTCCAGCTTTGAAAATACCTCCAATAACCTCGCAGCTAGTCATTGTTACTAGCAATATTGCAAAAAAACCTATTAAATATCTTTTGTGTAACATTTTATTATTGGTTTGATTAGTCTATAGAACTTAAAAATCAATGCCATAACAACAAAGTCAATACGCAACAACAAATTACCAATGTTAAACTCAATATTTCCTGCTAAAAGCAGCGATTATAACGCCGCTAAATGATGTTATTTTAAAAATAAATGCTAAACCTTTCTCTAATTTTATTAAGATATCTCAAGTTGTTGGAACAATTTGGTGCATTTTTCTAGTAGACCAAAGCCGACAACAAAATTAAAATCTACAAAAAATATTGCTAATCTCTTAAAGAAAACAGCTAACGTAACAATATTTTACTAGCACAATTAATAAATAATTTAACCCGACCTAAACAACAAAATCACTAATAATTAGAGGTGTAAAAATTAGTACAACTTATCAATTGAAAAAACCCAATATTATTAAGATTATTTCATTAATCCGATTGGTCCTTTGCCTAAGTGAACTAGACATATTTTAGGCTCAAATGAACAGTTCATTTGCTTTGATCAAATAATGTAATAGATAAGCACTATTTAGGCAAAATTTACATTACCTAAAGGTAATAATAATCCTGTTAAGCCAAATCTAGAAATATGAGGAACAATTGGCATTATATCAGTCAAAATTTTTAGTAACTTTACTCATATAATAGATGGCATTATTTTTTAACTAAGTACATAGAATTTTCATGGCAACAATTATCATTTAACATTTAAAAATTAATTTTATGAAATCAGGATCTAAAGTATTATTAGGAGTTTTGGCAGGTGCAGCTACAGGTGCCATTTTGGGTATTTTATTTGCTCCAGACAAAGGCGAAGAAACTCGAAAAAAATTAAGCGATGGCAGTAAGGACGTGGCTGATAACCTAAAGAAAAAGTTTGGCGAATTTGTAGACAGTGTAGCTGATAAGTATGATACCGTTAAAAGCACTGCAACCGATTTGTATGCTCAGGGAAAAACTAAAGTAAATACGGTAGCAAGTGCATTAAAAACAGAAGCTAGTGAAGCAGTCGGGGCTAATGGTTCAAATCATGGCGGTTAATCTGACATGGGTTAATACCAACTTAACATTTTAATTAACATATTTCCGGCGATTACAAAAACAAGCAATGGATAAAAAGCCAACATTAACTTTATTAGAAGACCTCATTAGTCAGACAAAAGAATACGTTGATAACAGGATTGAATTACTTAAGCTGAAAACGATTGACAAAGCTTCCAATGCGGCGTCCATGGTTATTTCTGTGACTATATTATTTGTTTTCTTGTTCATCTTCTTTATTTTTTTGAATATAGGTTTGGCTCTTTTAATTGGAGACTTAATTGGCAAAACTTATGCAGGCTTTTTAATCATTGCATTTGTTTATGCAATCGCCGGAATTGTTTTTGTCAGCAGTAGAAAAAATCTTCTTACAAAACCTATCGCCAATTCATTAATCAGGAAATTTTTTTAACCAATGAGTACGATTAATAATTTAGACCATTTGCGAATTCGTATACTCGAATTGGAACTTAAAATGCGGGACCAAGAAGTGCAGATTAGAAATAACTATGGGGCATTGAAGGAAAATTTACATCCCAATAACTTGATGCAAAATTCTTTCAGCTATTTGGCTGAAACACCTGGTTTAAAGAAAACACTGATAAATACTGCTATTGGTTTTTTTATTGGGTACGCCACCAAAAAAGCGGGAGAACTATTTTCAGAAAAATCAATAAATCGTACACTTGAAAAATTTGCACAAAACCAATTGGACAAATGGGAGAATAACGAACCCAAAAATATCATTTCAATAGGTATCGCTTTGGTTAGAAAATTTACTCCTTCAGATTCACCCATCTATCCTTTTGTAAAATATGGTGAGCAGTCCTAGTCAATCCTTTTTATTGTCCCACTATTTTTATATTGTTGTATTGCTTTACTATTAGACTAATTATCAATCTAACTGTATTAACCATAATCTATTTATTAATTAGTTTCCGATGACCCTTAGCGCATCTTTTGCTCTATGACTCAAAATAAAAAGCCCCCGATTTTAATCAGAGGCTTTTACTATTTAGTCTATATTGTATATCCTATGGTGCTACCAATCTAAATCCATTTCCATGGATATTGACGATTTCAATTCCTGGATCTTCTTTCAAATATTTTCGAAGTTTGGCAATATAAACATCCATACTTCTGCCATTGAAATAAGTATCACTACCCCAAATTCTTTTCAGCGCATGTTCACGTGGCAACAAGTCATTTTTGTGTTCTGCCAACATCTTTAACAGCTCATTTTCTTTTGGTGACAATGTTTGAGTTACTCCTGCTATGATCAACTCACGAAGTTTTGGATTGAAATGAAAATTTCCCAAGTCAAATTCTATATTTTCATTGATTCTGTTTTCTTCTTCATTTCGCTTAAGGATTGCTTTTATTTTATGAAGCAATACTTCGCTATCAAAAGGTTTTGTGATGTAATCATCAGCACCTAGTTTGTAACCGGCTATGATATCTTCTTTCATAGTTTTTGCACTTAGAAAGAACAACGGAATATCAGGGTCAACATCTCGTATTTCTTCCGCTAATGCAAAGCCATCCATGTTTGGCATCATGACATCAAGCAAGCAGATATCAAATTTTTCTCGTTGAAACGCAGCTAGCCCTAACCTTCCATCTCTTTCTAAAATAACACTATAGTCATTTAGTTCAAGATAATTTTTAAAGACCATGCCGAGGTTGGTATCGTCTTCGCATAAAAGCACTTTGTATTTTCTACCTTCCATAATTTTAATTTTTATTAGAGTTTAAAGATATAGTTATAACGTGTTTTAATCCATCCAAGTGATAATTATTTTTAAAGGTTGAAGTTTGATAGAGCATATATAACAATTTGTTAGTAAAAACCATGCCCTCTTTTCTATTTTCTATAACACTCGTGATGATTTAACCAAGTTAACTACATTCGCACAACGTTACTCTTACTATGAGAATCACTTTAAAGAATAAACTAAAAAAATTGGTCATTATAGGCTATCGATTACTTATTCGCCTCAGCAAAAGCAATGAAAGAACGCAAACAGGACTATATCTCTCGCCAGGTATACATGAAAAGGAGAAAGTGCAGCAGGGTTATGTCATTAAGGTCGGACCCGGATATGCTATACCAAGTACAATAGAAAATGAGCTTTGGAAAAATGAAGAAGAACAAATCAAATACATTCCTTTGCAGGTTCAGGAAGGAGATCTTGCCACATTTTCATTAAGTGGCGCAACCGAAGTAATTTATGAAGTGAGAAATACTACATTGTACCGCAAAGTGCTATGCAGATGCTGGAAAGAGAAGATGAATTATAAATAATAGCAAATAACAATCTAATTTTAGACAATAAAAATATAAACGATGGCAGATAATCAACAATTCATTGAAGCTGTTAAAGCAGGATACACCTTCAAGGGGGAAAGTGTAAAAATTGGCAGGGGAATGCTAAACGCTGAAGTTGTGTCAGAAGCCGACATTTTTCTTCCGTTAAAAACAATGAACCGCCATGGATTGATTTCTGGTGCAACCGGTACAGGTAAAACCAAAACACTCCAAATGATCAGCGAGGCACTGAGTGATGCAAGTGTGCCTGTTCTACTAATGGATATAAAAGGTGACCTTAGTGGAATAGCAATGCCGGGCACAGCCAATGATAAAATAAATGAACGGGTTGGAAAACTGGGCATTACCTATACCGCCAGTCAATATCCGGCAGAGTTACTCACCCTTAGCAACCAGAAAGGGGTAAGGCTTAGAGCTACAGTAAGCGAATTTGGTCCTGTTTTATTGTCCAAAATATTAGGACTAAACGATACACAGGCAGGACTTGTTTCTATGATATTTAAGTATTGCGACGACAATAAATTGCCCATACTAGACCTCAAAGATTTTATAAAAGTATTGCAATACATAACAGATGAGGGCAAAGCAGAAATAGAAAAAAGTTATGGAAAAATAGCATCTACTTCTACCGGTACTATTCTAAGAAAAGTAATAGAACTACAGCAGCAAGGTGCAGATGTTTTTTTTGGAGAAAAAAGTTTTGAAGTGGAAGACCTGATGCGCATAAGCGACGATGGCAGAGGAATGATAAATGTATTGCGGGTAACAGACTTACAAGATAAACCAAAGTTGTTCTCCACTTTTATGTTGCAAATGCTGGCAGAGTTATATGCCATTTGCCCCGAAGAAGGCGATATGGACAAACCAAAATTGGTGATGTTTATTGATGAGGCGCATCTTGTATTTCAAGAGGCGAGTGATGCTTTGCTTCAACAAATAGAAACAGTGATTAAACTAATTAGATCTAAAGGCATTGGAATATTTTTTGTAACACAAAATCCCATGGATGTACCTGCCGGAGTGCTAGGACAATTGGGCATGAAAGTACAACATGCGTTGAGGGCATTTACTGCTGCAGATAGAAAAGTGATCAAACAAACGGCAGAGAATTATCCTGAAACCACATTTTACCAAACGGATGAACTGATTACCCAAATGGGCATAGGTGAAGCACTTGTAACCATGCTGAACGAAAAAGGAATTCCAACACCTTTGGTACATGTAATGCTTGCCCCACCAAAAAGTAGAATGGATGTATTAACCGATGAAGAGATAGACAACCTGGTTTCGAAAAGTAAAATTGGAGCAAAATACAGCAAAGTAATTGACAGTGAAAGTGCTTATGAAATGCTAAACGCTAAATTGGAAGAAGCTGCTGAAAAAACACAACAACAAGAGGATGAAAAAAAAGAAACTAAAGAAGAAAAATCCACAGGCAAAAAGGAAGAAAGCTTCTTTGATAACCCTATGGTGAAAAGCGTTGGCCGCACGGCTGCTACTATTATAACCCGCAGTTTATTAGGTGCATTGGGCATGGGTGGAAGAACATCTAGAAGTAAAAGCAAGAGTTGGTTTTGATGGTATAGCCAACAGTTACATATTGACCTTTTGAGTACCTTTTCTAAAAATATATTTTATGATGGTTACTACCAATGAAATATTGAACAATACCAGCACTATTTCATGAATGAGCTTGTAAGTCTCTGCATTTTGACTATTTGCAAATACCAAACTACTCATCAATTTAAAAGAGCAGACTAAAAAGAAAAAAACAAGTGTGATAAAAATATAAGGTTTCATAAAAAGACAATTTAAAACATCGCTATTAAAATTAAGTTTTCTGGTCTATTAGTAAGATTATCAACCATAAATCTTCTCTACCTCACCTTCAAATTTCTCCATGACCACCTTTCGTTTAACACTCATTTTAGGGGTCATTTCACCTGTATTGATGCTCCATTCCTCCGACAACAATTGTATCTTTTTCACTTGTTCTACGTGATTGAAAAATTTATTGAAACTGACAACAAGTTCATCATAAAAGGCAATAACTGCAGGCTCTTTGATTGCTGCGTCATTGGTCGAAAATGAAATATTGTGCTCCCGCATCCACTCACTCAACATTGGAAAAGATGGAACAACCAATGCTCCTACAAATTTTCTACCCGAACCTACTACCATTACCTGTTCTATGTATGGACTTTCTTTTAGCTTGTTTTCTATAGGTTGAGGAGCTACATACTTTCCACCACTTGTTTTGAATAATTCCTTTTTGCGATCAGTTATTTTCAAATACCGATTATCTACCCATACGCCAACATCGCCGGTATGCAGCCAACCATCAATGATTACCTCTGCAGTCAAATCCGGACGTTTGTAATAGCCCAACATCATACACGGACCTTTCACCAATATTTCACCATCTTCTGCTAGTTTTACTTCTATGCCTTCTATTGGCGGACCCACCGTTCCAAACCTTGTATCGCTGCTTGGCTGCCTTCTGTTTACACTTATAACGGGGCTGTTTTCTGTTGGTCCATACCCTTCATATATGGGTATCTTGGCAGCATTGAATATACGTAGCAACTTAATCTGACATGCTGCACCTCCGGTAATAACAAATGATACATTGCCGCCCAAGGCTTCTCGCCATTTGCTAAAAATTAATTTGTTTGCTAGGGCCAATTGCATGTTATATATAACTCCTCTATCCACATTATTATCATATTGTTCAGCCAGCCCCACAGCCCAATAAAACAATTTTCGCTTAATGCCTTTGAGATCATTTCCTTTGGACATTATTTTTTCAAATACTTTTTCCAGCAACCTTGGTACAGTAGAAAAACCATCCGGCTTAATTTCTTTCAGGTTATTGCCAATAGTTTCCAAACTTTCTGCATAATAGATACTAATGCCACTAAACAAAAAGATATTGGTCACCATTTTCTCGAAAATGTGATTGAGTGGAAGAAAGCTAAGTACCTTAGCTTTGGGCGCATCAGGAAAAGGAAAACTCTGCTTGCTAAACATCACATTGGTATAAATATTCTCATGGCTAAGCATAACACCCTTGGGCGTTCCTGTTGTGCCCGAAGTGTAAATAATGGTAGCAACATGCTTAGGAGAAATAGAAGCTTTGGTTAAATTTACTTTTTCAAGCCATCCGGAGTCATTATTCAAAACTTGCTGCCAATGGTTTGCACCGGCTATAACATCAAAAGTAAAAATATGCTGCAATGAAGCTACTCGGGGAGCAATGCTCAAAACTTTTTCATATAAATCAGCACTGCTAACAAAAATCATTTTAGCAGCAGATTCATTCAGTATAAATTCAAGTTCTAAAGGGCTGGTTGTTGGATAAATAGGCACCAAAATAGCACCTGTTTGTTGAACTGCAAGATCAGCAAAAATCCACTCAGGCCGATTGTTACTGATAATGGCAACCTTGTCTGCCCCTTCGGCTGTCATATCGTTTCCATTGATGCCTTTTTGCAACAGGCCGGCACTTAGCTGATTAATAATTTCACTACATTCTTTGGTACTATAAGATTGCCATTTACCATTTACTTTTGCAGCCAGCATATCCGGCTTAGGAAAATGTGTTAGTTGATAATCTATACTATCAAACAATCGTTTTAGCTGCATTGGTTCGTTTTGTTTTATTTGCTGGAGTTTATTATAACCCTTCTTGTTTTCTTTTCAATTTTTCATATTCTCTCTCTGCTTGATCCTTATGATTTCCATAATAGGCATCATAATATTGCATCACAATTCCCAATCCCCAACCAAGTGTAACCCACACCGGCCATGGATATTTATTGAACCCTGCAGAGGATCCATCAGTAAACCACCAAAGAAGCCAAAGAAAAATATTGACAGCAATATACGAGTATAAACTCTTTCTAAAATCAGCCCTTTTACGGGCAATTCGCCAAAGGCGGTCATCGTTAGTTTCGGACATGTTACTTGGTTTTAAAACATTAAAGTAGTTATTTATGCCGAAATAAAAAATAACATTGCTAAGAAAAGAAATTTAGCAATAGCAAAAATGTAATAATCAGAAAATGATTAATTCGAAATTTGAATAAATATAGCAGTAAAAGCCACCAAGAATGCAACAATAGCAACTGCCTTCTGTGTAGTAAATAATAAAGAAAGCTGAATAGAAATATTGCAAGAAGAAGTGTGTGACACAACGATGTTCATTAATGAACTAAATGTTCGTCAACAAAAAGAAATCATTATTCGATCCCATTGAATTATAAATATATTCGATTTTGTTAGCCGCCTTTAGTTCTTACAATCCTTGTATCAAGTAAAATAAAAAAACAGCCATTTGACTTTATATCTTCAGCCATTACATCGCCTTATATTGCTGCCCTTCCGGAACTTTAAAGACTTTACTTCTAATAAACCCAAGAAAGCTATTTAATTCTTCTTGGTGATACTGTTGCCAAGTTTGGTAGGTGCTTAAATTAGCAGCCGGACCGAATAACCAAAAATTGTATGCTTCAAAAAAACCTTCCTGCAACAATTGCCTTTGATGATCAAACAAACGGAAAGGGTATTTATCAGAATATTTGTTGTACCAATCCAAAATGAAGCGTGTACGGATTACAACAAGTGTCTCTGGTGTAATTCCTTTTGACAATTGCGATTGTTGGTTCATAAGTACATCTGCTACTGCAAATGAGAAACCCTTGGCGGATTTCTTATCAGAAACTGCATTGGCAACACCACCTGAATAGAACTTTTTATATTGTTCTAGCAGCATATTTTTCATCTCCGTACTTCTAGCCGTAAAGCTTTCCATGTTCAGAAACATTTCTCCATATAAAATGCTCCACAATGCATCACCTTTCTCTGCATATTGCCTCGAAACAAAATAATAATTATTGCTGTGGTTTGGATCTTGTTCTATCCCCTTCTCCCACAACTTCAATGCACCTTCTGGATTTTTAGCAGCCAACAAATCTCCATACTCACTGTACAAAACACCTTCGTCAGGAAATTTCTTCAGCCCAATCTTGTATAACTTTTCTGCTTCACTGTCTTCTGCAATTGCTTTGTAAACCATGCCCATCAGTTGAATGCTAGGCACATCTGCATTTGGTCCTTCCACCAATGGCTTACCGATTTCCATAGC
>JANMZN010000505.1:0-2820 GCA_031383285.1 Segetibacter sp. | reverse complement strand
CAAAATCTAAATACATTGTAACAATGCGTTCCAACTCTTTGATTTCTTTTTCCTGCATATAGTTTTTTGCTGTGCCTATATCGCTTTTTAATACTTTGCCTTGGGGTGCATTCTTCCAGGTGGTTAAACCCATATTGGGCTTACTGACATCGGCTCTTTGTGCTATTAGTTCGGCTGCTGTTTTGCCTGTAATAGCCCAATGCAATTTCTTTTGAAATGTTTTAAAGAACTTCTGAGTTATTTCTGCCTCTTTATTGTAGTCAATGCTGCATTGCTCATATATGTCGGTAATTTTTAGGTAAAAGCGTCTTTCACTGGCTCTTATTTCCCTGATGCGTTCTAAGAGTTCATCAAAGTAATCTTTGCCAAAGCGCTTGCCTTGTTTCAGCCGTTCGTCATCTAACACAAAGCCTTTGATAATAAACTCCCGAAGGGTTTTGGTAGCCCATATACGAAATTGTGTTGCCTGATAGCTGTTTACCCTGTAGCCTACGGCTATGATGGCATCTAAGTTGTAAAACTTGGTTTTGTAGTTTTTGCCATCGGTGGCAGTAGCCGAGATTTCCTCGGCAACTGAATTGGGGTCTAACTCCTTGTCTTTGAAGATGTTTTTGATATGCAATGAAATATTATCGGTGCTACACCCAAACAATTCTGCCATTCGCTTTTGGGAAAGCCAAAAGGTTTCATTATTATATATTACTTCAATGTTTACATTGCCCTCCGGAGAAGTGTAAAATACGATCTCGTTATTATGATTTTCCTTATTTGCCTTTGCCATATTTATATGCCATTAAATTTTGGTGGCTAATGTGCTACCATCTTCTAAAATGAATCCTTCAAAGTTTACAACTTTAAAATACTGAATAAATACCAATAAGCATTCTAACTTTATTGTTATTCATACAAAAGTCAGTCATAAAAGTAAACATAATCTAAAGTCAATTATTTCATGAAAAAGGAGACCTCAGTATGTTACTTCCCGATACAAAACTTACTAAAAATATAATCCAATTGGTCTTCATTGGTTACTTCGCCGGTTATTTCACCAAGGTAGTGCAGGCATCGTCTTATGTCGAGTGAGAGAAGGTCGCCGCTAATGCCGTTGTTCATGCCGGCTGTTATTTCAAGGAGTGATTCATGTACCAAACGCAACGCTTCATAGTGGCGGGCATTGGATACTATGGTGCTTTCTGCAGAGAGGTTATCGCCTATTACCATATCTACCAACCGCTGTTGCAGCGTTTCTATATTGTTTTTCTTACTTGCAGAAATGAATAGTATGGGCAGTTCGGGAAACTTCAACCCTAGTTCGTCTGTAGTCAGTTTATCGGTTTTATTGCCGGTCAGCAGATAACGAATGCCTTTTGCATTCATTTCGTCCATTACAGTTTTTAGTTCGTGGCTTGTAGTTTCTGATACATCAAAAAGATACACCACTACATCTGCCTGTGCCATTTTTTCAAGGCTTCGTTCTACGCCTATGCTTTCTATAGTATCAGCAGTATGTTGTCTTATACCGGCAGTATCTATCAGCCTGAAGAGTATGCCGTCAATGTTCAAAACCTCTTCTATAGTATCCCTTGTGGTTCCTGCTATTTCACTTACAATAGCCCTGTTTTCGTTAAGTAAAGTGTTGAGCAATGTACTCTTACCGGCATTGGGTTTGCCTATGATAGCTACACTCACACCGTTTTTTATCACATTGCCTAAGGCAAAACTATCTATCAGGTCGGCGGTATCCGTTACAGCTTCTGTTACCAGGTTATTCAGTTGTGTCCGGTCTGCAAATTCTACATCTTCCTGACTAAAATCCAATTCAAGTTCTATGAGTGCGGAGAAAGAAAGTAGCTTATCTCTTAAACCTTTTAACACCGAAGAAAAACCTCCCCGTATATTTTGCAACGCATGTTTACGACTTACTTCTGTATTGCTTTGTATAAGGTCTGCAACGGCTTCTGCTTGTGTAAGATCCAATTTGCCATTGAGGAATGCTCTTTGTGTAAACTCACCGGGCTTGGCCAACCGTGCACCTTGTGCAGTAATGGCAACTATAATTTTCTCAAGTATATATGGCGATCCATGCGCCGAAATTTCTACGGTATTTTCTCCGGTATAAGAAGAAGGGTTTTTATACAATGCAATAACAACCTGATCTATTGTTACCCCATCCTGTATCAATAATCCTACGTGTAGTGTATGTGATGCCTGTACATACAAATCTTTTGCAGGAAAAATATGGTTGACCATTTCTATAGCCTTATTCCCGCTAACCCTTACCACACCAATAGCCCCAACACCCTGCGGGGTAGCAAGCGCAACTATTGTATCATCCCATCCTGATAGTTTTCCGAGCATGTTGTTAGTTATGAGTTTAGGGTTATGAATTTAGAGTATAGGGTTTAGGGTTAAAAAAGTTCAAAAGGTTTAAGAGGTTTAAGAGGTTCAAAAAGTTCAATAGTTCAAGAGGTTTAAGGTTTCAAAGTTTGTAACATCTTTTAAGATTTTATCAAATAAACATTTCCGCCATTAGTTTATATGCTGCACATTAGCCCCTCCTTCGGAGGGGTTGGGGAGGCCCCCAAAAAAAATCCTCCACAAAGGGAGGATTTTTTGTTCAAATATTTGTACTTAAAATTATTCTTCGTTTACTACAAATGTAATTTGTTGGTTGGCCATGTAAATTACATTACGTCCGTTTTGAACAGCAGGCTCCCACTTAGGTCCTTTTTTGATCACCTTTACGGCTTCAGTTCCACAGGTAGGACAAGCTTTAGGGCTTTCTACAGCTTTTACATCGCTGATGTTACCTTCTTTGTC
>JANMZN010000265.1:0-23752 GCA_031383285.1 Segetibacter sp. | reverse complement strand
GGAGCAACAATTACCATAACCGGCACCAACTTTACCGGTGCTACTGCAGTAAGTTTTGGCGGCACAGCAGCCACCTCATTTACCGTAGTAAACGCCATAACTATTACAGCAATAGTGGGCAGTGGCGCAAGCGGCAATGTAAGTGTAACAACCGCAGTTAGTACAGCTGCATTACCAGGTTTTGTTTTCGCATTGCCTCCTACCATCAGTTCTTTTACACCAGCAAATGGCTGTACAGGAACGAGTGTAACCATTACCGGTACTAATTTTACCGGGGCTACAGCGGTAAGTTTTGGGGGTACAGCAGCAGCTTCTTTTATAGTAAATTCTGCTACAAGCATCACAGCAGTTGTTGGTACAGGTAGCACAGGCACTATATCTGTAACCACACCTGTTGCCGCCGCTACAAGCTTTACCAATTTCTACATTGGCACTGCAACAGCCTTTGCTTATGTGGCAAATAGTAATTCTAATAATGTGAGTGTTATCAATACGACAACCAATACTGTAACTACAACCGTGGCAGTGGGTACTTATCCTTATGGAGTAAGTGTAACCCCTGATGGAACCAAGGCATATGTAGCGAATAATGCAAGCCATAATGTGAGTGTAATTAATGTGGCCAGCAATACTGTTACAGCAACTGTTGCAGTGGGTAATTATCCTGCGAGTATAAGTGTAACCCCCGATGGAACCAAGGCATATGTGGCAAATAATGGGAGCAGTAATGTGAGTGTAATTAATTTGATCAACAATACAGTAATAGCAACTGTTGCAGTGGGTACTTATCCGGTAGGAGTAAGTGTAAGCCCGGATGGCAGTAAAATCTATGTGGCAAATGAGCTAAGCAACAGTGTAAGTGTAATCAATACAGCAAGCAATACTGTAACAGCAACTGTGACAGTAGGTGCATCTCCTAAAGGAATAGGAGTAAGCCCTGATGGTAGTAAAGTTTATGTCTCAAATTTAAATAGTAATACTGTTAGTGTTATCAATACTACCAGCAACAGCGTTGCAGCAACTATCGCAATGGGATCAATACCATATGGATTAAGTATAAGCCCCGATGGCAGTAAAGTTTATGTAGCAAATAATGGGAGTAATAATGTCAGTGTGATCAATACTGTTAGCAACACTATAATAGCAACCATTGCTGTTGGTACTAATCCTATAGGCGTGAGTGTAAGTCCTGATGGTAGCAAAGTATATGTGGCAAATAGTGGAAGCAATAATGTAAGTGTGATCAAGACTGGAAGTAACACTGTGATTGCAACCGTTGCAGTAGGTACCCTTTCCTCCTCTCTGGGGAACTTTATTGCCAATGTAGTAACGCCCTGCGTTTCACCTACCATCATTTCTTTCTCGCCAACTACAGCGGGCAGTGGCACAACGGTTACCATTACCGGCACCAACTTTACCGGTGCCACGGCAGTAAGTTTTGGCGGCACAGCAGCCACTTCTTTTACAGTGGTAAATGCTACTACTATTACAGCAGTAGTAGCAGCAGGTGCCAGTGGCATTGTAAGTGTAACCACAGCAGGTGGCATGGCAAGTTTGGCGGGGTTTGTTTTCGCACTACCGCCAACAGTATCTTCGTTTACCCCAACTACAGCAACTACCGGAGATACTGTTACCATTAAAGGAACTAATTTTACCGGAGCCTCTGCCGTTAGTTTTGGTAGCACACCTGCTAACTCATTTGTAGTTATAAATGACACTGTTGTAAAAGCAGTAGTGGCAGTTGGTACTGCAAGAAACGTGAACCTGGCAACTGCAGGTACAGTAAGTGTAACAACAGGAGGCGGTACGGCAAGTCTTGCTGGTTTTACTTATTGTGTGGCGGTAACACCAACAGTCAGTGTTGCAGCATCTGCAACAACAATTTGCGCCGGTACATCAGTCACCTTTACGGCTACACTTAACAACGGAGGTACTACACCTACCTACCAATGGAAAAGGAATGGCATTAACGTAGGTACCAACAGTGCAACTTATACCAATGCTACTTTAGCCAACAAGGATACCATTACCTGTATAATGACGAGCAATGCTTCTTGTATTTCAACCTCTACAGCAATCAGTGCCAAAGTAGGAATAAAAGTCAATGCCCTGCCAACAGCAACAATAACCGCCACCGGTTCATTAACCTTCTGCAGTGGAGATAGTGTATTGCTGAGTGCAACAGCTGCAAGCAACCGCAGTTACCAATGGATAAAAGGTTCGACCAATATTTCCAGTGCTGTAAATAGTACTTATTATGCAAAAGCAAGCGGTAGCTACAAGGTAAAAATTACCAATACCAATACGGGGTGCAATAAAACATCGTCTTCCAAAACTGTAACCGTTTATGCATTGCCTACCGTTGCCTCCATTACCGGCACCAATACAATATGCAAAGGAAGCACATCCCAATTGAGTAATACAACTATAGGTGGCACCTGGAGCAGCAGCGATACCTTAATAGCTACCATTAGTAATACCGGGCTTGTAATCGGAAATCTGGTTGGCCCATCAACCATCACTTACACTACAGCACCCAACGCCAATGGATGCATAAATAGGGCAACTGCACTCATTTCGGTAAAAACATTGCCTTCTATTTCAGGCACAATATCCGGCACCAAAACAGTTTGTGCGGGTAAGACTACCCAACTGACAAATACTACAGCGGGCGGCAATTGGAGCAGTAGTGACAATAATACGGCAACTGTTAGCAGCACCGGGCTGGTAACCGGCGTAGCCGCAGGAACCGTTACCATTACCTATACTACGGCACCCAATGCAAGTGGCTGTGTCAATAAAACCTCCGTAAGTGTGAGTGTGACTGCACCCTGCAGCTTGCAACCTGTACTAGCTAAAAGCATTGTGCCTGTTGAAGAAATAAAATCCGCTTCGCTTGAAGTATCCATCTTCCCCAACCCGACCGGCAATGTGTTCAACGTCCACGTAAAAGCTCCGAAGCAAGAAAGCATAACCATACGTGTAATTGATGTAAATGGTAAAATACACTTTTCCGCCAAAGGAATGCCGGGTCAAGTTTTCCATTTTGGTGAACAATTGAAAGCAGGAACTTATTTGGTAGAAGTAAAGCAACGGGAGGAAGCGAAGACGGTGAAGGCGGTGAAAGTGAGGCAATAGGTGAAAAGTGAAACGTGAGTGGTGAATGGTGAATACCTATCCACTGGGGCGGAGTGAATGGTGAATGCTTGTCCGCCGGGGCGGAGTGAGTGGTCACAACCTCAAACTTCGAACATCAAACAATTAAAAGCCGCTGCAGGAGAAATCTTGCAGCGGCTTTTTATTTATTCAACCATCATATGCTGAACTACTTCTATTATATCTTCTGCATTGGGCTTACTAAAATAATCTCCATCACTGCCATAAGCAGGTCTGTGGGCTTTTGCCGTCAGCGTACGGGCAGCAACATCCAGCCAGCGGTAACCGCTTTGCTGCTCTATCACTTGATTGTACATATAAGCTGCTGCTCCACCCGGTACATCTTCATCTACAAATAAAATTCTATTGGTTTTTTTTAGAGACTCAACAATGCTATGATTTAGATCAAAAGGCAATAAAGTCTGAACATCTATAATCTCGCAACTAATACCCATCGCTTGTAAAGTATTGGCTGCATCTTCTATAATCCTAAGTGTGGAACCATAAGAAACAATGGTTACATCCGCTCCGGCTCTTACTATTTCAGGCTTACCAAGTGCCAAAGTATAGTCTAGTAAGTTAGCTGGCAATTTTTCCTTCAAACGATAACCATTCAAACATTCAATAACCAATCCCGGGTCATTAGAAAGCAACAAGGTATTGTACATACCTGCTGCCTGCACCATATTTCGTGGCACACATACATACATGCCACGAAGTGCATTGATGATCATGCCCATTGGGGAACCACTGTGCCAAATACCTTCTAACCTATGACCGCGTGTTCTCACAATTAACGGGCAACTTTGTTGTCCCTTTGTTCTGTAATGGGTGGTGGCTACATCATCGCTCAATGGTTGAAGCCCGTATAAGAGATAATCAAGGTATTGTATTTCTGCTATTGGCCTAAGGCCCCTCAATGCCATACCCAAACCTTGTCCCATTATACTCAATTCTCGAATACCGGTATCAAAAATTCGGTGATTGCCATGCTTCTCCTGTAAACCCGAAAAGCCTTGGTTTACGTCCCCTATTTTTCCGACATCTTCTCCAAATGCAACCACTTTGTCGTTATTGGTAAACAACAGATCAAAATACTGGTTGAGCACTTCATATCCATTTATTGTAACGCTGTCATCATTGTACAACGGACTTACTTCGGGTACTTTTAATGCAGATTTTGGCCCTTCATTGTAAAGACAAGAATTATAATGTGCAGCATTTTCTACTTTCAAACTTTTATAATAGTTACTGATATCCTCTTGCAAAGGATCCATTTGAAGAACCCCTGCCATTGTTTTCATCATATCTCTACGCATCGGCTCCCGCAGTTGCTGTAGCTCAATTATCTGCTTTTCAAATTTACCTGATCCAGCATTTTCAAGTAATGTGATGGTTTTGGCAACTTGTTCTTTTATTGGTTGTATGTATTTTTCCCAAGCAAGGTTCTTACTCTCTCTAACAGCCTCTTTAGCTTTCACTTCTATTTCTATTAAATCCTCCTCAGAAGCCAACCCATTTGCAATCAGCCATTCCCGCATTTTTTTTATACAATCCCATTCTTTCTCCCATTCAAGCCGCTCAGCAGATTTATACCTTTCGTGGCTACCGCTAGTTGAATGCCCTTGAGGCTGAGTCAATTCTTCAATATGAAACAATGCAGGCTCATGCGTTTCTCTCATCTCAGAAAGCGCCACTTCAAATGTCTCGCACATACCGGCATAATCCCATCCCTTCAATTTGTAAATATTGATCCCATTGGTCAGCTTTGTCTTCTGAAAACCTGCCAATGCTTCCGAAATAGACCCTTTTGTCGTTTGATATTGCTTGGGTACAGAAATCCCATAACCATCATCCCAAACAAAAACAGCAAGTGGTACTTGCAATACACCTGCAGCGTTCATTGTCTCCCAAAAATTGCCTTCGCTTGTACTTGCATCTCCAATTGTACAAAAACAAATCTCATTTCCATTTGTACTCAGTCCTTCAATGCTTGATTGGTCTGTAGTGGACCGGAATGCCTTGGAAGCCAAAGCAAGACCTAATGCCCGGGCCATTTGTCCTGCTGTAGGTGCAATGTCACTTGAAATATTTTTGCGATTTACCAAATCAAGCCAATCGCCATGCTCATCAACAAACTTAGTAGCAAAGTGGGCGTTCATTTGCCTTCCTGCACTAAAAGGATCATGGTTTACATTGGGGTCTGCATACAATTGAGCAAAAAACTGTTCTACGGAAGCCAATCCTGAAGAAAACATGAAAGTCTGGTCACGATAATAACCTGACCGAAAGTCTCCATTTTTAAAAAATTTTGCCAAAGCTACCTGAGCTACTTCTTTTCCGTCTCCAAAAATTCCAAACTTTGCCTTTCCGGTTAGCACCTCTCTCCTACCCAAAAGGGAAGTTTCCCTACTTAATACGGCAATCTTAAAGTCTTGCAAAACTGCATCCCTAAAACTATCGTATGACATAACTTCTTCGTTCACAATACTGTTCATATCGGATTTTTCGTTGTCAAGCATGTTAATTGGTAATTTTTTTGTTAACGCAGATGTTTGATTAAACAATTATAAAATTAAAAATCCAACTTTACCGTTTAATCAAACGAAATAGTTTTATTAAATCAATAATTACAAAGTAAATTGAATTTGGCATAATTTTTAGCTATTAAAAACAATAACTTCAAAAAATTAAATTTTCGCATCAAATGAAAAAAATTCCACTTCTAATTAGCAGCCTTTTTTTTGCATTTATAATCAATGCTCAAACAACAACGCCAGTAACTGAAGAAAAACAAACTCCAAAAGTAGATATTGCTACTGTTTTACAAATCAATGAAACAGATCATGATTTTGGTAAAATTCCTTATGGTAAACCTGTTGAATTTGATATCACCATAAAGAACATCAGCAAAGATTCTGTAAAAGTTGACAATGTAAAGGTAGGTTGCGGATGTACCACTCCAAGATATGAGCAAGGAAAAGCATATGCTGCAGGAGAATCTTTTAAAATTACTTTAGGATTTAGTGGTTATGCAGATGGCCCATTTGAAAAAGGTGTCGATTTATTTTTCAATAATGGTCAGACCCAACACATTAAATTTCACGGTACTGGATACAAAGTACCAGAAACCCCTGCCCCAGCTAATGGAGCAGTTCAAAAGTTAAAAGAAGCCGGTAAATAATTCTAATTTTTATAAATAAATAAACATCAAAAAAAATGAAAAAATCACTATTAATTGTAGCCGCTTTATTAAGCTTAACATTCGGTTACAGTCAAACAAAAAAGCCAGTAACTAAAAAAATCGCTTCTACACAATCTTCAACTAAGGCATCAACCAAAGTAGCAGAAGTAAACGCAGCTGAAGTTACTTCTGCAGAAGAGACTGCACCTGTAGCAGGGAAAGCCCCTATTGAATTTTCTGAAGCTAAACACAGTTTTGGCAAGGTACCACAAGGAGTTCCTGTAACTTATTATTTCAGTTTCAAAAATACTTCAAGTACTCCAGTAGTAATTGAAAGTGCTACAGCGCAATGCGGATGTACTACTCCTGAATATCCAAAAGGAGCTATTGCAAAAGGAACATCAGAAAAAATCAAGGTTACTTACAATGCAGCGTCTATGGGATCATTTACAAAGCAGGTAACGATTAAAGTAGCAAAATATGCTGACCCGATTATTTTGACAATTGATGGAGAAGTATTGCCAAAAGAAGAGAAAAAAGAAGGTGGGAAATAATCCATCAACATATAAAAATAGAAAGACCGCCTAATTAGGCGGTTTTTTTATTTAGTTCCTTCGTTAAATAACTTATCGCATATATCTTTACGGCATGTTAACAATCAGCCAACGAGGACAGGCTATGCCTGCTTCTCCCATAAGAAAGCTAGTTCCATATGCAGAATCTGCTAAAAGAAGAGGCCTTCATGTTTATCATTTAAACATTGGCCAACCTGATATTGAAACGCCAAAAATGGTATTGGATGCCGTTAGAAAAAGCGATTTTACCGTTTTGGAGTATAGTCATAGTGCCGGTAACGAAAGTTATAGAAAGAAACTGGTTAAATATTATGCATCAGTCGGGATAAATATTACACACAATGATATCATTATAACCACAGGTGGCAGCGAAGCCATTCTTTTTGGTTTCATGGCATGCCTTGATGCAGGAGATGAAGTGATTATTCCGGAACCCTTCTATGCAAACTACAACGGATTTGCTGTAGAAGCTGGCATCAATGTAATTCCCATAACTTCTCATATTGAAAATGGATTTGCCCTACCCCCTATTGAAGATTTCGAAAAAGTAATTACTTCCAAAACTAAGGCTGTCGTTATCTGCAATCCAAACAATCCAACCGGCTATTCATATAGCAAGCAGGAAATGGAACAATTGGAAGCTCTAATAAAAAAACACAACCTTTTTCTTTTTTCAGATGAGGCTTATCGCGAATTTACGTATGAAGGCAAACAGTTTAGTGCGATGCACCTTGAAGGAGTTGATGACAACGTTGTACTGATGGATACCATCAGCAAAAGATACAGTGCATGTGGTGGTCGTATAGGCGCATTTGTCACAAAAAACAAATCTCTGATTGATGCAACAATGAAATTTGCGCAAGCAAGATTAAGCCCTCCTAGTTTTGCACAAATAGCAGGCGAAGCCGCCGTTGAATTACCTGCTGATTACTTTGATACCATTAAAGCTGAATACCAAAGCCGCAGAGATCTGATCGTTACAAGGCTAAATGCTATGCCTGGCGTTTTTTGCCCCAATCCAGGCGGTGCATTTTATGCAATGGCAAAATTACCTATAGATGATAGCGATGTATTTTGTCAATGGCTATTAGAAAGTTTTGAATATGGCGGCGCCACCATCATGTTGGCCCCTGCAACCGGTTTTTATGGCACCACAGGATTAGGTAAACAGGAAGTCAGACTGGCTTATGTTTTAAATCTTTCAGCCATCAACGGTGCTATGGATTGCTTAGAAAAAGCATTAAAACAATATCCTGGCCGAACTTTGTAATTGTTGAATTCAATAAAAAGAGTCCTGCTTACATCAGGACTCTTTTTATGCCAATAATTTTTTTTCTCCGCGCATTAAAAAATGAGGTAATCTAACTTTCAAAAATTGGGTGGTCTGACTTTTGCAAAGCATTTGATAAATAATCAAACAAAATGAAAAAGTTAAACTTTACCTTATTTCTTCTAATGGCTGCTTTGTTAGTACAAACTAAAGGATTTACTCAAAGCAGTGCAATTGGCATTTTTGCTACAACAACCGAATATCTGGGAGATTTAAATCCCAAAAGATATGATGTTTACAAATTTAAATCCGTCAAGGTTGGAGGAGCTATCTCTTTACAGCAATATTTAAATTCCTCTTTTAATCTGGTAGAAATGGTATCCTATAACAGGTTGCAATACCAGACAGGAATGAAAGATACAGGCGTATCTGCAAACTTTGCATCTGCTAATGTAATGCTCAAATATAAATTTAACAACGGGTATATTTTGGGCGAAAACTCATTCATTGCACCCTATGTTACAGGCGGAGGCGGTGCGACGTATGTAAATTCCAAGGCCTATTTTTTCGACAAAAATCAGGGTGTAATCACTAAGGGTAAAACAGTTCCCAACCTTCTATTTGGTGCAGGTGGTATTCTTAGACTTTCTGATCGCGTTGGATTAGAGTATTCTGCATTATACAATATTCCTATGTATGACAATTGGGATAACAATACAGGAGGTAAAAATGATTGGTATTTACAACACAGTGCAGGCATTTATTTTACCATGGCTAAGGCAAAGGATACAGATAAGGACGGAGTGTCTGACAAGAAAGATAAATGCCCTAATACACCTGAAGGCATTCAAGTTGATTCATATGGCTGCCCAGTGGATACAGATTTAGATGGTACGGCAGATTACCTTGACAAGTGTCCTAGAGAAGCAGGAACTATAGAAATGAAGGGATGTCCTGATACAGACAAAGATGGCATATCAGACTTTGATGATAAATGCATTGCAGTTCCCGGTCTTCAAAAATTTGCAGGCTGTCCAGACACTGACCAAGATGGAGTTGAAGATTCCAAAGACAATTGTCCAAACACCATTGTAGGCACACCTGTAGATATGAATGGATGTCCGGTAGATGCCGATGGCGATAAGGTGCCAGATAATCTTGACAAATGCCCCAATACTCCTAGTGGTATGACAGTAGATATAAATGGCTGCCCTGCTGATGGCGACAAAGATGGTGTTCCGGATATTTTAGACAAATGCCCAAATACTGATAAAGGAATATCTGTAGATGAGGATGGATGTCCAAGAGATAGTGATAAAGATGGGATACCCGACCATTTAGACAGATGCCCATCTACGCCAGCCCCAGGAACACTCAATGGCTGTCCTGTTGTGAAAGAAGAAATTAAAAAAAGATTGAAGTTTGCTACAAGAGGAATATTCTTTGAATTTGGAAAGGCAACCTTAAAGCCTGAGTCAAATGCAAAACTTGATGAAGTGGTTGATATCATTAATCAATATCCTGACTACAACCTTAGACTTGGCGGACATACCGATAATGTTGGCTCTGATGAAAACAACCACAAATTATCACAAGCAAGAGTAGATGCAGTAAAATTTTACCTGATTAGCAAAGGTATAAATGAAGAAAGATTAGATGCAATGGGATTTGGAGAATTAAAGCCAATAGCAACAAATAAAACAGCAATTGGGAGATCCCAAAATAGAAGAGTTGAAATGGATTTGTACCTTAAATAAGACTTTGGTAAAGAAAGAGGCTGCCTCCCAAAAAGGCAGTCTCTTTTACATTCATGCCGTTATTATAAATTTCATGTTTTCAAAAAAGCAAATCACAAAGCTGGATTTTATCTTGTACTAACAGTTGTTAACTTTTTATATTGGGTTACCTTTTGGGCTAGATTTGTATTAACGAATAATAAAAATAAATAAACATGGTACAGAAGACATACTTCAAAACAAAAGATTATTGCAAAGTAAAGTTCACTTTCAATTTGGAAGATGCTGAAACGGTTGAAATTCTTGGTCTCAATAGCGATTGGGAAAATTCAATTGTAATGAGCAAAAAAAAAGACGGAACTTTTAGTTCTGAAGTGTCTTTACCCAAAAATTCTGAGCACGAATTTAAATACAGAGTAAATGATAATATCTGGGTAAGTGAGCCAGAAGCTGACAAAGAAATTTCGAACAGTTACGGGGGAAGCAATAGCGTTATTGTATTATAATTTTCACGTTTTTACATAATTCAGGTAGTAATATTAGATTTTTTGATCCCTAGTCTAATATTGCTCCTGTTTTATTATTTAATAGAAGTCCATCGCCTGCTCAAGGTTGATTTTTCTGAATTTAATTAGAGGCTGACATTTCGAATTATTTACTCAAGTAATTGGAAACCTTAATATCCCTCGAGTAAGATGATTGCACTTAGTTGTAATAATTGAACAACTTATTAATAGAAAACCGTTCCTTCGTTACAAATTTTTATTATATGAAAGATTTTAAAAAATACTATATCATTCCAGCAGAACCGATGGAAGTATATATTGCATTAACTAATCCTGCAACTATTCAATTGTGGACAGGAGAAAAAGCAGAAATGAGTACCATCCCCGAAACAGAATTTTCTCTGTGGGAGGATAGCATTGTAGGTAAAAATCTGGAATTTGAAGAAGGGAAAATGATTGTGCAACAATGGTATTTTGACCAGGAAGAACCTTCTATTGTTACCATTAAACTACACGAGCACAAAAACGGCACCTCCGTAGAACTTCGCCATACAAACATTCCGGACTATGAATTTGATTCAATTGTCGAGGGATGGAATGATAGCTATTTTGCTTCGCTTTTAGAATTTTATCAATAAAAAAAGCACTTCCTCTATTTATACAAATCACATTTTTTACAAAAACTACTTCTAATTCATTTTTTTGCCTTAATTTTGGACGAAATTTAAGAAACAGTCGAAAATCATGCTACAAGAAATTGCAAAAGATGAAGTAATGGTCAGGGAAATTCTTTCCACTGCCAAACGTCTGTTTGCCCAGCATGGTTTGAAGAAAACGACTATGGAAGACATAGCCAATGCAATGGGCAAAGGAAAAAGTACCTTGTATTATTACTTCCCTGGCAAAACAGAAATTTTTCAAGCTGTAGTAGATGAAGAAATGCGTAACCTGCTCAGGTTTACAAGGCAGGCTATCAACATGGCAACTACAGCTAGAGAAAAACTGAAAGCCTATTGCAGAACAAGGGTTAGTGTAATGGACAAATTCCAGAATTTAAGTTTGGTAGTTTATGAAGAGATTTTCAACCATATAGGAGATATTTTAAAGCTGAAGCAAAAACACGACGAAATACAAATTGAACTGATAAAAGAGATCATTAAAGGCGGCGTACAATCAGGAGAATTTAAAGATTTGGCAGAGAATGATATGGAACTATTTTCATGTGCTTTGGTTGTCTCTTTCAGAGGCTTGGAATTACCAATTGCAGTGTCTAAAACAATAAGAAGCTCTGAGCATGGAGCTGATTTATTGGTAGATATTATGGTTGACGGAATAAAATCAAGAGAAAGAAAGTTGGACGAAAAAACGTATTTAGTCAAAACGATTGAAAAAAACTAGCACTTTTTGTTAAGTCATTTTGATAACTAGCTATCAGATAGTAAAGCGATGAGGAAAAGAGGTAACGATTACTTTTATAATTATATTTACACTAAGAACTTTTTGCTTTAAAAATTGTCTTCTTTTTCATGGTAATAAATACCTAAAAGAATTTTTATATTATATTGTAAATATTGTGTGATTCAAAAACAAATAGGAAATGCAGAAAAAACTACATAAGAAGATTGAACAATTTCAAGACGCTGCAGTGATTAAAGCTCAAGGAGTTTACCCTTATTTTCGGGTAATTGAATGTGGTCAGGATACAGAGGTCGTTCTGAATAACAAGAAAGTATTGATGTTTGGTTCCAACTCTTATTTGGGGCTTACTAACCACCCAAAAATTGAAGAAGCTTCAAAAAAAGCAATTGACAAATATGGTACAGGATGTGCGGGATCACGTTTTTTAAATGGCACACTTGATATTCATATTGAACTTGAGCAAAAACTTGCAAGGTATGTGAACCGCGAATCTGCCCTTCTATTTAGCACGGGCTTTCAGGTAAACCTTGGAGTTCTTAGTTGTATGACAGGCAGGAATGATTATTTAATTTTGGATGAATACGATCACGCCTCCATTATTGATGGTGCACGTTTGTCATTTTCCAAAATAATCAAATACCGGCACAATGATATGGCAGATCTGGAGCAGAAACTCTCTTTGCTTCCTGAAAGTGCTGTAAAGTTGTTGGTTGTTGATGGTATTTTTAGCATGGAGGGTGATCTTGTAAAGCTGCCTGAAATAGTGGAAATAGCAGATAAATACGGTGTCAACATTATGGTTGATGATGCCCATAGCCTTGGTGTTATTGGAGAATTAGGCGCAGGCACAGCCTCCCACTTCGGGCTTAACGATAAAGTGGATCTAATTGGTGGTACTTTCAGTAAATCATTTGCCTCTTTAGGAGGATTTATTGCAGGTGATGAAGTACTCATCGATTATCTTAAACACAAAGCACGTTCGCTTATTTTTAGTGCTAGTATGACTCCTGCTTCTGCAGCTAGTGTAATAGCTGCATTGGAAATCATACAAGCTGAACCAGAAAGAATAGAACAACTTTGGGCTAATACCCGATATGCAAAACAATTGCTGATAGAAGAAGGTTTTGAAACAGGCGTATCCGAAAGTCCAATTATTCCGGTATATATCAGGGATAACTACAAGACATTTATGATTACAAAATTATTGCAAGAAGATGGCATATTTGTAAACCCTGTTGTATCACCTGCTGTACCTTCAGATTCATCCTTAATACGTTTTTCATTAATGGCCACGCACACTTTCGCACAAATAGAAGAAGCCGTAGAAAAGTTAGCAAAAGCAGCTGCCAAAATTGATTTAAACGTGATGAAACAAAAATATGAATTATGATCAGGGTTGTACCTGTGACGAATAAAAAAGAATTAGCTGCATTTATAGATTTTCCTCATGAACTTTATGAAGGTGATTCTAATTACGTTCCTGAACTTTTTATTGCGCAGCAGGACCTATTAACACCTGGCAAGCATCCTTTTCATGATCACTCAAACCTTCAGGCATTTTTAGCTTTTAATGATAAAAATAAGATTGTAGGAAGAATAGCGGCAATTCAAAATAACAACCACAATAGTTTCAACAATACCAATGATGGTTTTTTTGGTTTTTTTGATTGTGTGAATGACCAATCAATTGCCAATGCACTATTGGATACTGCAAAAGATTGGATTGTTAAAAAAGGCCATACTAATATGATTGGACCTGTTAATCCATCCACTAATGAACCTGTGGGTTTGCTCGTAGATGGTTTTAATATGCCTCCTGTTGCTATGATGACGTACAACAAACCATATTACGTAAGTTTGATTGAGCAATTCGGTTTGACTAAACTAACAGACTTGTATGCATATGACATTCGTACAGATACAGTTAGTGACAGAGCAGTACAACTAAAAGAAGCCCTTCTTAAAAGATTGAAACAAAAAGGAATAACCATCCGCCCAATCAATTTAAAAGATTATAAAAAGGAAGTTGGTCAGGTACGAGAAATATACAACTCAGCATGGGATAAAAACTTAGGATTTGTTCCAATGACTGAAAAGGAGTTTAATTATTTGGCTAAAGATCTGAAAATGATTCTTGATGCTGATTTTTGTTTGGTAGCTGAACACAAAGGAAAAATGGTCGGTTTTGCGCTTGCAATTCCTGACGTAAATCAAATTCAGAAGAAAATCAAGAAAGGAAGACTGCTTCCATTTGGCATTTTTAAATTGTTGTTTGGTTTAAAGAAGATCGATTACGTAAGGATTATTACTTTGGGTGTAATCGAACCTTACAGAAAAATGGGCATAGAAGCTTGTTTCTATGCAGAGATCATTCAAAATGCAGCTAAGAAAAAAATAAAAGGCGGCGAAGCTTCGTGGATACTTGAAAAAAATGAGCTGATGAATAAGGCCATGGAAAATATTAATGGTAAAATTTACAAGACCTACAGAATTTACGAAAAAGCAGTATGAAACAAAAGGTCTTGATAACAGGTGCAAGTGGATTTGTAGGTTTTCATTTGATTGAAGCAGCACTAAAAAGAGGACTGGAAGTATATGCAGCCATAAGAAAAAGTAGTATAGTTGACCATTTGAAGTCCTTTGACATTCATTATACCGAATTAGATTTTAGAAGTGTTCAATCACTTCAAAATGATATAATAGAAAAGCAGTACGATTTTATTGTACATGCTGCAGGTACCACAAAAGCAAAAAATTTAGAAGAGTATAACCTAGTTAATGCGTCGTTCACAGAAAATCTCGCTATAGCCGCTGTGGCAAGTGAAGTAGGTATAAAGAAGTTGGTTTTTATGAGTAGCTTGGCTTCAATAGGACCACTTAACAAAGGAAACGAGTTGATAAATGAACATACAATTCCAAATCCTGTAACGGCATATGGCAAGAGTAAACTACTGGCAGAAGAAAAATTGAAACAGATTAAACTTCCGGTGGTTGCGCTTCGTCCAACTGCTGTATATGGATCAAGGGATAAGGATATATTTATTATCCTCAAAACCTTCAATAATGGCTTTGAACCCTACATTGGGAGCAAAGCGCAAGATTTGAGTTTTGTGTACGTGAAAGACTTGGCTAGAGTAAGTATAAATGCGCTTTATACCAATGATGAAGCTAACGGTGCATACAACATAACAGATGGAAATTGCTATGACAGATATGAATTGGCAAACATCACGAAGAAGGTATTGGAAAAGAAAACACTAAAGTTCCATTTACCCTTGCCATTTGTAAAAGGATTGGCAGCGGTGCTTGAAAAATCATATGGGATGTTTAATAAAACACCCGTACTGAATATTGAAAAATTAAATGAACTGACAGCTGCTAACTGGTGCTGCGATATTTCGAAAGCAAATAAGTATTTGGACTTTAATCCAAAGTATGATTTGCAAAAAGGGCTAACCGAAGCGTTGGAATGGTATAAAGAAAATAAGTGGCTTTAGATTTTATGAGATTTTCATAAAAATGCTATATGCAATTTCGAAGCGAAAGAAGCTGATATGTAATAAAATGATGAATGGATCGTCGCAACAAAAGATGAAGTAATAAAAATTGCTTGTTAAATATAAATAGAGCGTAACTAAAAATAAAATACATGAAAGAAGAAGTATTACCGGCGCAGGGAAAACTTGGTATATTAATGCCCGGATTAGGTGCAGTAGCTACCACTTTTATAGCAGGTGTTGAAGCTATCAAAAAGGATTTAGCTCAACCCATTGGCTCATTAACTCAAATGGGTAGTATTAGATTGGGAAAGCGAACAGAAGACAGGTATCCGAAAGTGAAAGATTTTGTACCGCTGGCAGATTTGAATGATATTGTTTTTGGCGGATGGGATGTTTATACTGACAATGTGTATGAATCGGCTATGAATGCCAAGGTGCTGGATAAAGATTTGTTGAATGCAATCAAACCAGAATTGGAAGCAATCAAGCCAATGAAAGCAGTGTTTGAAAAATCTTATGTATCAAACCTTGACGGGACCAACGTAAAAGAAGCTGCAACTAAATATGATTTAGCACTTGCAGTGATGGATGACATCAAAAACTTTCAAAAGGATAATAATTGTTCTAGAGTAGTTTTAGTATGGTGTGGATCTACTGAAAAATACATCGAACAAAAAGCCATTCACGAAACCATTGAAAGCTTTGAAGAAGCGATGAAGAACAATGATACATTCATTGCTCCAAGTATGATTTACGCTTATGCAGCTATTAAGTTAGGAGTTCCTTTTGCAAATGGTGCTCCAAACCTTACTTGCGAAATTCCTGCATTGATTCAACTTGCAAAAGAAACTCAAACTCCCATTGGTGGAAAAGATTTCAAAACTGGACAAACGTTAATGAAGACTATTCTTGCACCTGGCCTGCAAGCTAGAGCTTTGGGTATTCGTGGTTGGTTTTCTACAAATATCCTGGGTAACCGCGATGGTTATGTACTGGATCATCCGGATAATTTCAGAACCAAAGAAGTATCAAAACTTGGCGTATTAGAAGACATTCTTCAGCCGGAAAACAATCCTGAACTGTATGGTGATTTGTACCATAAAATCAGAATCAACTACTACCCTCCTCATGGAGACAATAAAGAAAGCTGGGACAACATTGACATTTTTGGCTGGTTGGGATATAGTATGCAGATAAAGATTAACTTCCTATGCAAAGACTCAATCCTTGCGGCTCCAATTGTACTTGACCTTGCCTTATTCTTGGACTTAGCAAAAAGGTCAGGAATGAGCGGTACGCAAGAGTGGTTATCATTCTATTTCAAAGCACCACAACATGCTCCGGAATTACGTGCTGAACATGATATATTTAAACAATTAATCAAATTGCAAAATACCCTTCGTTACATAATGAATGAAGAATTGATTACGCATCTTGGTTTGGACTATTATCAGGAGACTGTTGATATGTTATGATAAAACTTCACAAGCTTGTAGCATCTGTTGGTGGTATTGGTTACATAAAAAAAGGTGGAGGTACCGCTGCTGCTGTTTTAGTCTGTGTTTTCTATTTATTTATACCTGCCGGATATCTAACAGATGTCCGGCAGTTTTTTTTATTAATAGTTGTTACGGCAATTGGTGTTTGGTCTGGAAATGTTGTAGACAGCATTTGGGGAAAAGACAGCAGCAAGGTTGTGATAGATGAAGTAGCAGGGATGATGATTAGCTTGCTACTTATTCCTTTAACCTGGAAGTACATTTTAGTTTCGCTCATCCTCTTTCGATTTTTTGACATAGCCAAACCTTTGTACATCAGAAAAATGGAAAAGCTGCCAAAAGGTTTTGGCGTTATGGCTGATGATGTACTCGCCGGATTTTATTCACTAATCCTTATGCAAGTGATCCGCATTTATCATGTACTTTAATCGCATTTCATGTGCTTTTACCATTCAAATAAATTGATAAAGTAAAAGTTCTCAACCTACTACTTTTACACTAGTTTACATGCAATACGGCTACATGTTAAAAAACGTTAAACAACTTATATATTTTTCATTAACCCATACCTTTGCGCGACCTTAAAATGCTCGTTTAAATAACAAGAATATTGAGAAATAAATAAAATCCCATTCTTATACTAAAACCAGTGATTTACTTCTAGATAAAAAGAAGTAATTAAAAAATTAAACAATATTATAAATCAGAAAATAAGAAGTACTTAACAATTTCATAACCCAATGGTGACTTTTTTAAAAGCTAATTTATCATCTTCAATTGCTTCTTTATTAGATTACCTGATTACGATTTTTTTAGTTTCTTTTTTTAATATTGATGTTGTACTAGCCAGCGCAATCGGCACCGTTTGTGGTGGGGTTGTAAATTTTATTATGGGCAGGCATTGGGTGTTTAATTCCAAAGCTCATAAAGTTCATCACCAAGCATCAAGGTATGCTTTGGTTTGGGTCGGAAATCTAGCTTTGAATACAGGAGGAATGTTTCTATTTACTAAGGTATTGAAAGTTCATTACGTAATATCAAAGGCTTTTGTTTCGTTGGTTGTTGGTTTTTGCTACAACTATACTTTGCAAAAGCGGTTTGTTTTTAAAAAGGTCAGAAATTAATCATGAGTAGAATTTCGTTTAGAATAGGATTGGTAGCCACACTACTGCTTTCTACTATTATTTCATTTTCGCAAACAATTGTAAAAGGAGTAGTACGCGATGCGAATACGAAACAACCCATTGCTTCAGTAAGTGTATATTTTAAAGGGGGCAAAGGCGTTTCAACAGCTGAGGATGGTTCATACACTTTAACTACTTATAATACCAACCTGGAAACGGTCATTTATTCTTATGTAGGTTATAAGAACGTTACAAAAAGTATCTCCACTTTCAAAGAGCAGACTGTAGATGTAGAACTAAAGCTGGCAGATTCAAAAAACAGTATTACAGTAAAAGGAAAAAGAGCAAAGTATTCTAACAAAGACAATCCTGCTGTTGAACTTATCAGAAAAGTAATAGAAAATAAAGAGAAGAACAGGATTACAGCATATCAGTATGTATCCTATGAGCAGTATGAAAAAATGGAATTGCTTTTAACAAAGACACCTGAAAAACTGATGAACAATAAATTGTTGAAGAACTTCAAATTTGTTTTTCAGAATACAGATACCACAAAAATTATGGGTAGGGCTATGCTGCCCGTTTATCTCGATGAAACTATTTCTCAAAGGTACTACCGCAAAGATCCTGAGAAGAACAAGACCTATATTTTAGGAGACAAAAAGGTAAACTTTGGTGAATACCTAGACGTGCCCGGTATTAGCTCTTACCTTGATAGGATGTATGAAGATATTGATGTCTATCAAAACAACATATCTTTATTGGCAAACCAATTTCTTAGTCCAATTTCTGATTTAGCTCCAACTTTTTATAGGTTTTATCTTGGTGATACTACCGAGATTGATGGGGTCAAGTTAGCCAGGTTAAATTTTGCTCCAAAAAATCTAAATGACTTGCTTTTCAAAGGCACTTTATATGTAACATTAGATGGCAACTATTCTGTTCAAAAACTAAACATGAGTGTGAGCAAAAACGTAAACCTCAATTTTGTTAGAGAATTAAAAGTAAACCAGGATTTTGCAAAAGGACCCGATGGCAGGTACCACGTTATAATGAGCAATACCATTATTGAATTTGCCATTTCAAAAGGTTCGCAAAATAGTTTTGTTGGAGAGCGAACAGTATCATTGAGTAAATACCTAATAAATCAACCCGGACCTGATAGTGTTTATAAAGGAGAATCTATTGTACGAGTAAGTGAAGAACAAAACATCCTAAATAATAAAACGGAAGATTTTTGGTTAGCGCATCGTTCTCCGCAGTTATCCGAAGCAGAGTCTAGAGTTTATTCAAATATTGACAGCCTAACCAATATGAAGTCCTTCCGTACTTTTATGGATATAGCAACACTAGTATTAGCCGGCTATAAAAATTTTGGAGGCTATGAAGTTGGTCCCGTTAATGCATTCTATAGCTTTAATCCGGTAGAAGGTTTCAGACTGCGTGCAGGTGGTAGAACAACCCCTAAATTTAGTCCAAATATATACCTGGAAAATTATGTTGCTTATGGATTTAAAGACCAACGTTGGAAATATTTTGGCTCTGTGGCTTACTCTTTCAACAAATCGTCGGTTTATAGTTATCCCCTAAATTTTGTCAGAGTTAGTTTTCAAAGAGATACCAAAATACCAGGCCAGGAACTTTCATTTGTAGTAGAAGACAACTTCCTGCTTTCCTTTAAACGAGGAAAAAATGACAAATGGTTATACAATGATATTTGGAGAGCCGAATATGTAAAAGAATTTGGCAAAGATTTTGGATATACACTAGGTTTTAAAAACTGGAAGCAAACTCCTGCAGGTGCCATCACTTATTTAAAGCCCAATGGTGGAAGTGGACTCTCTACCATCAATGATTTAACAACTAGTGAATTGTCAGCAGAAATCAGGTGGTCGCCTAATCAGCAATTCTATCAAGGGAAGCGATTTAGAATTCCAATTATTAACAGATACCCCATCATTAAGCTTAGATATATTGCAGGTATAAAAGGACTAACAAAGGGTGAATACAATTACCACAACATCAATCTGAACATGGAAAAACGTTTTTACCTTTCTCAACTAGGATTTACTGATGTGGTGGTAGAAGGCAATTACATATTTGGTCAAATACCTTACCCTTTAATGTCTATTCATAGGGCAAACCAGACTTTCTCATACCAGATTTACTCTTACAACCTGATGAACTTTCTTGAATTTGTAAGTGACCATTTTGTATCTGTTAGTGTAGATCATAAATTCAACGGGTTCTTTTTTAATAAAATCCCATTATTTAAGAAACTAAAATGGAGGGAGGCAATTTCCGGCAGATTTTTGTGGGGTGGAATAAGAAAAGAAAATGATCCTAATTTTAGCCAAACGGCATTTAAATTTCCCGTGGATAGCAAAACCGGACTTCCTACTACTTATTCACTGGCAAAACAACCATATATTGAAGTTAGTGCAGGAATAACCAATATCTTTAAATTACTAAGAGTAGATTTTGTAAAAAGACTAACTTATCTTAACAATCCTGATGTGACCCAATGGGGTATCAGATCAAGGCTTAGAATGGATTTTTAATTATTATGAGTACGCAACCAAAAATAGCATTTAGAGACCGATTGCAACAAGGAATTTATGTTGTAATTAATCCTTTGGTAAAGGGCCTCATTAAAATAGGGCTAACACCTAATATTGTAACGGTTATTGGTCTGGTTTTGAATATTGGAGTGACAGTTATCTTTATTGTTGGTGCAGAAAGAGGCAATCGAGGCGATTTTACTTACGTGGGGTGGGCAGGTTTTCTGATATTGTTTGCCGGGCTTTTTGATATGCTAGACGGTCAAGTAGCAAGGCTCGGTAATATGAGTTCTGTTTTTGGTGCTTTATTTGATTCAGTATTGGACCGATACAGTGAAATGATTTTATTTTTTGGTATTTGTTATTATTTAGTCGCGCATCATTATTTCATCAGTTCTATCTTTGCCTTTATCGCATTGATTGGATCTATGATGGTCAGTTACACCCGTGCAAGAAGCGAAGGATTAGGTGTAGAAAATAAAGGAGGACTAATGCAAAGGCCAGAAAGGGTAATTTTACTTGCTGTTTCTGCAATTGCATGCGGCATAACAGCTCACTATATTGGTGGCGATTTCAAGCTTTATGTACCCGGAATCAAATACCATATTTTTGAAACAATGACTATTTTTACGCTTCCAATTACAGTAATGGCTATTTTGACCAATATCACTGCTTTAAAGAGATTATTTGATGCTAAACGAGCTTTAGAGCAAAAGTGATAATTATTTATATGCGTTTAACCTTACACATTACAAAAACCACCATGTTGCCTCTGGTATTATTACTTTGGGGAACAATGGTTATTTCACAAGATAAATTTCCAATTCCAACAGGCAATACCAAACAGCTTTTTTACCTGCAACGTACATCCAATACAAATACTATTGTCTATGAATTAAACTATAAAAATGGCGAATTGGATGCCGAAGACCCTGTTCATGTTTTCTGGATTAGATATGGCGAAAAAGGGCAAAGAGAGGAATTGAGTTTTATTCAGCGGAAATTTGCATATGGAATAAAGTCAAACTTGATCTCAAAAGATAAGTATAAGCTTAATTTCGTATCTTATAAGAAATATGCTATGTACCTCATGAAAGGTGCAGATAATAAATTCGGCGTTTATGCTTTGATCAATCAAAAGCATGTAATACTTGAACGTATATTTGTAAAAATAAATGGTGGTTCTTTGTTTTCTCCTAATATAGAATATGTAGAACTTAAGGGAATTGACCCTGGAACGGGAAAAGAAATATTAGAGAAGATGAAAATTTAAACTGAATAGAATTAGTTGAAAAATGAAAAAAAATTATATCTCAAACCAAAGCGATTCGACAAGGATGTTCAAAAATGACTTCCTAGAAAGTCTTTCAAAAATTCACTTTGCTGTTCCCTTATTCATTTTTGTACCGGTTATTATACTCTTCTCTTACCTCGCTTATAGCAGCAATATTTCGCTTTTAGCTTATGGAGGTTATTTTGCATTGGGCATTTTTGTATGGACTGCTACGGAATACATTCTGCATCGTTTTATCTTTCATTACATGCCTTCATCTAAATGGGGATTGAGGTTGCATTTTATTTTTCATGGGGTACACCATGACTATCCAAGAGATGCAAAAAGATTGGTTATGGTACCTACAGTTAGCATTCCGCTCTCTGCTTTATTCTACTTCCTATTTTCACTTTTTTTGGTAAAGGAAAATTTATATTCTTTTTTCTGTGGCTTTATTTTAGGATATCTCATTTATGATATGCTGCATTATGCACTTCATCATGCAAATTTCAAGAGCCGTTTTTGGAAAAGTATCAAAGATCATCATATGCTTCACCATTATGCAGAACCTACAAAAGGGTACGGAGTGAGTAGTAAATTATGGGATGCGATTTTTCGTTCCGATTTTGATTTCCCAAAGAAAAATGATGCCACATCCAGTTAAATCTCCTTCAGGTTTTACCGGTTTGTTTACTAAGAAAGACTTCCTGATTACTGGGAGTATTTCTGTTTTCTATCTTTTACTTTCAAAATTTTTGATAGGCTATAAACCTGAACAACTATTATTGATCAGCATCTTTAATTTTCTTTATTACCTTTCCTTTCCTACCCGAAAGTTCATTACTGGATTTTCAATCTTTATTATCTTTTGGATCATCTTCGACTACATGAAAGCTTTTCCAAACTATCTGTACAATACGGTGCATATCGAAAGCCTGTACAATGCAGAAAAAAGCTTATTTGGTATTCATTCTGCCAATGAAATGATTACACCAAATGAATATTTCCAACAGCATACCAATACTTTTTCAGACATCATCAGTGGTATATTTTATCTCTGCTGGGTACCTGTACCCCTTATGTTTGCAGGTTATCTTTTTTATACCAATCGTGAGCAATTTATGTATTTCTCTCTGACCTTTTTGTTGGTTAATCTTGTAGGTTTTGTTGGTTACTATATTTACCCGGCTGCCCCTCCTTGGTATGTTCAGCATTACGGATTTTCTTTCACTGCCCATACTCCAGGTAATACTGCCGGTCTTAACCGCTTTGATGAATATTTTGGTGTGGGCATTTTCTCAGGCCTGTATTCAAAGAGCTCGAATGTATTTGCTGCCATGCCTTCTCTTCATTCTGCTTATCCCTTGATCGTTTTCTATTATGGTTTAAAAAACAAATTAGGAGTTATCAACTTTCTCTTTGCAACCATCATGTTGGGTATTTGGTTTGCGGCAGTTTACAGCAGTCACCATTATATACTAGATGTATTTGGTGGAATTGTTGTGGCCCTTATCGGCATTGTTCTATTCAACAAGTTTTTCATTCCCAATAAGAAGTTTCAGAATTTAATCATCCAGAAGTTTGTAATGCATTAAGGATAGCTTTGCAAACCTTAAACCTTAAAATAAACAAACAACCTGCCGAAATTTTTACTGTCATTTTCAATTCGGTGATAAAGCGGTTTGATGTGTGGCATTTGTAGAAACCTTTCCACTTTTTTCCTAAGTTGACCACTCCCCTTTCCTGGGATGATTTCCACCTCTCTGATCTTTTTATCAATAGCATCTTCAAATGCCTTTTGAAGCGCATGATCAATCGCTTTGCTGTTGTTAAAGATGTAGTGTAAATCGACTTTTATTCTTGCCATAATAGTAGCAATAAAGATACACCAGGTTATATAAATAATTTGCAACAGTAACTTCGTTTACTAAATTTCAATACATTTGATA